>JABHGY010000119.1 GCA_018671775.1 Fidelibacterota bacterium | reverse complement strand
CGCGATAACCGGACTACGCTATACCCCGAATAACTGTCAAAAAAAGCAAGGAAACTTAAATGGTTTTGAAAAGGATTCAAACCTCATTCCTTGCCATATTTTGTCAAAAAAAACCACCCGAATAGCTTAGGGTGGTTTTTGGGTGAGCGATGGGGATTGAACCCACGGCCTCCTGGGCCACAACCAGGTGCTCTAACCAACTGAGCTACGCCCACCATACGACCAAATCTTGCCAATCGGCAAAATGAAGTGGGGGAAATTAAGAGAGTTCTTCTCCGATTTAAAACAAAATCGAATATATTTCCAGACGAATTTTGTAATTTCTCCTATGCGACTTTTGTTCAGATATTTTATTAAGGAAATCTCTCTGCCCTTCATTTTCTCTTTGGGCATGATCACCTTCATCCTTTTCGTGAATTTTCTCCTCCGCGCCATTGATCGGTTTTTAGGCAAAGGGCTAGATCTACTCACCATCTTAGAATATCTATTTCTAAACTTAGCATGGATTTTAGCCCTGGCCGTTCCCATGGCCGTTTTGCTGGCAACGCTTATGACTTTCGGTCGCCTCTCTGAAGATAACGAAATTAATGCCATGCGTGCTTCTGGTATTTCTTATCTTTCTATCCTTCGTCCCGCCCTCATGTTTGGTTTAACCATCGGACTCATGCTGATTTATTTCAATAATTTTATTCTCCCAGATATGAATTTTAAAGCACGTTTACTCTCGGGTGATATTTATCGTAAACGGCCGGATATGCATATTGAGCCGGGATTTTTTCTGGATGTGCTTCCGGATTATTCCATGATTATTGGCGGGAAAAATGGAGAGATGATGGAGGATGTGCGCATCTTCTCCAAAAAGAGCAAAAAATCCCAAACCAGTATTCATGCAGAAAAAGGACATCTGGATGTCATCTCAAATGCCTTTGTTTTAACCCTTTATGATGGAGAAATCCATGAATTAGAACTAAAAGATTTTTCCCATTATCGACGGATTGCTTTCGAAAAACACATTATTACCATTCAGGCGGATGACTTACTTCTTAACAGACGAGACTCTTCCAGCCGAACCGATAGAGAAATGACTGTTCCCATGATGCTCAAAAAACGGCAAGGATATGAAAAACGAATTCGGGTGGTGAATAAACGTATTACGGGCTCCTTTTTCCGTGTATTGGAAGATTCTATTTCTCCAGGAAGTTTAGCAGAAGGAATTGCCCTTGTCAATGCGGCAAGAGATTCGGTTTTGAGCGATACGACTTTAACCAAAGCTGAGCTTCAAAAGAAAAAGAGAAAACTCAAAACATTGGAACGGCAATTAAAAAATGAATTCAATTTGATAAATTCTTATGACAAAAGTCGAAATAAATATACGGTAGAAATGCATAAGAAATTCTCCATCCCTTTTGCCTGTATTATCTTCGTCCTTTTAGGGGCCGCTCTCGGCACCATGGCAAAACGGGGCGGACTTGCCATTAGTACCAGTTTGAGTTTTGGGTTTTTTCTCGTCTATTATATTTTCCTCATTGGCGGCGAAGAATTGGCGGATAGAAATTTCGTGAACCCTATCATTGGCATGTGGATGCCCAACGCAATTTTCCTCATCATCGCCCTTTACCTTACCTTACATACGGTTCGAGAAAAAGCACCACTACAATTAAAATTATTTAAAAAAAAGGATGAATCATGATTCCAGCAGAAATCATTGCACAAAAAAGAGACGGCAAACCTTTAGATCGAAATCAAATGAAAACTTTCGTGGAAACATTTACCACTGGCCAAATTCCCGATGCCCAAATGGCCTCCATGCTCATGGCGATTTATTTTAATGGCTTATCCGAAGATGAAACCTTTGCCTTGGTTGAGGTGATGATTGCTTCCGGGAAAACATTAGATTTTTCTCAAACCAATACACCGGTTGTGGACAAACACAGTACGGGGGGCATCGGCGACAAAACGTCTCTTGTCATTGCGCCCTTGCTCGCTTCTGCTGGCTTGACCCTTCCCATGATTGCAGGAAGAAGTTTGGGTCACACAGGCGGAACCATCGATAAATTAGAAGCCATTCCAGGCTTTCAAGCTGAAGTCCCTTTGGATCAATTCAAATCTTGGGTGGATAAAATCGGTTGCGCTATTATTGGTCAAACAGGCGAGATTTGCACCGCTGATAAAAAAATGTATGCGCTAAGAGACATCACTGCCACGGTCCCATCTATTCCTTTGATTTGTGCGTCTATCATGAGTAAAAAAATCGCTGAAGGCATTGATGCTTTGGTCTTAGACGTAAAAACCGGTTCGGGTGCTTTTATGAAAACGCGAGAACAAGCAGAAACCCTAGGACGATGGATGAAAAAAATTGGAAACGCCTTTCATGTAAATACGGATATTGTTTTCACTTCAATGAACCAACCTTTAGGCAATTTTAGTGGCGTGTGGTGCGAAGTGGAAGAATCCATCCAATGTCTCAAAGGGCAAGGTTCCAAAGATACCATGGAAGTGGTTTTTGCCTTGTGTTCTAAACTAATGATCCAATCCAAAAAATCAGAAAATGAATCAGAAGCAATAGCCCAATTAACCGCCTTGATTGCTTCCGGAAACGCCTACGAAAAATTTGT
>JABHGY010000118.1 GCA_018671775.1 Fidelibacterota bacterium | reverse complement strand
TTTGGCTGGCGTTCATTTTAATTTACAATGTCAAACATGCCATCAAACTGAATCCCGAGAATGGACATCATGGATTCCCACCGAGTGTGAAGGCTGTCATCAGAATCAAATTAATGCCCAAATCCAAAGTGGGCTTCATCCAGACAATACGGATTGTATTCTTTGCCATAATACTTGGTCTTGGTTGCCGATTGATATGTCTCACCATGATATTATTTTTCCCATTTATTCTGGCGAACATCGTAATGAGTGGACGTCTTGTAATGCAGAATGCCATGTCAATCCAAATGATTATACGGAATTTTCTTGCGGACTCAATGGCGTGTGTCACGAACATTCTCAAAGTGAAATGGATGACGAACACGATGATGAATCTGGCTATAGATACGAGAGCTATGCTTGCTATCAATGTCACCCAAATGGAGAGAAAGATGACTAACTATTTAAAGATGACACTACTATTGGATCCCTCTTTCATTCTCTCTTATTATAGAGGAGAGCAAAATATTACCGTGGCGAGGGTTAATCGTAATTTTAATTTTCTTTCATTTTTTATTAACCCCCATAAATCCCCCTCTAAAAGTGGGATATTCAAGGTAAGAAAATCAAAATTACTTACGACTATAATTCGCCAGATTAATAGATTCCTTATATTTGTTTTATTATTTGTGTTAAGCATTTGCTACGGACAGACATACGAAACAGTTTCAGGGCAAGGAAAAGTCACCTATCTTACGGCAGACCAAGTCTATTGTGATATTGGCACTTCGCAAGGAATTGTTGTGGGAGATACGCTTCAAATTTTTCGTAGAACGGAAGTTTTAGGCGATCTTGTTATTTCACATTCTGCTAAAAATTCGTCCGTTTGCACGCCTCTTATTCCCATGGAAAACATTCAAATGGGCGATCGGGTTCAATTTGAAAAAAGAATAGAAATCATTACGGAACTTCCAAGTGAAACTAAGATCGAGGAAGCGCCAAAGGAGAAAAAAGAAAAGCTCAATCTTAAGCATTCAGGGAATGTGTCTGTTCGTTCCACTTTTCAATCTTTACCTGGGGGTGTAAAAGATCAAACAGGAATCGGAACCTTACAATATGGATTGACAATTCCAAAATATAAATCAATGAAAATTTCCATATATGGACGGAGTGATATGGCAAGCAAATCATTTACCCTGTATCAAGCGCGTGCCAGTTTTGGGAAGAAAAATAAAGGCACTTTTCTTCAATTGGGGCGTGTTTTTGCTTCCGAACTTTCAGGAATTGGCGCAACGGACGGTCTCTTCCTCTCTCGCCCATTCTCAAAACAAATCAGTCTTGGTGGGTTGGCTGGATTCCAACCTGATCCGAAATCTTATCAACTCAATCTTGATATAAAAAAAATTGGCATCTTTACAAAATTTAAAATCCCCATTAAAAAACTATCAGGAAATATTGCGTTCGTTGGCCAATATGCTGGATCTGAGATTGATAGAGAATTTATCTATTCAAAATTATCCTATTCTCCTCTCAAGCAAATTTCAATTCAAGCTTACCAAACTGTAGATTTATATAGAAATGTATCTCTTTACAATCGTAAGAATGCAGAAGCAACTTTTACACAGCTTTCCATGCGATTTAAAATAAACAAAAATATATCGTTTCGCTCCAGGTTTACGTCTAGACAAGAAATTATCTATCAACAATCCCAAACCCTTGTCCCTGATTCTTTATTCCAAGCCGAATTAAAAAATGGATGGTATAACTCTCTTAAATTGCGTGGAAATACTTGGGGGACAATTCAAGTTGGGGCCAATATCAGGAAACAATCTGAAAGCGATCAATTCTCTTCTGTCTTGAGTCTTTACTACCGCACATTATCATCGAAAAGGGGAATATCATTGGATTGGAACAGCATCCTGATTCAGAACACCTTATTAACTGGGATTCAGAATAAGTTCGGTTTTTCCATGCCTTTTTGGAAAAATGGATTTTTCAATGCAGAGTATGAGCTCTATGCTTTTGGATTTGGTCAAAATTGGAATGAGTATTTTCAGCACACGCTCTCTGGAAGTCTTTCAAAAAAGATGGGGAAGAAATTTCACGCTTACGCTAGTCTCGATATTTCTTTAGATACTGAATTCACCCGAACTTTTGCTTATTTGGGGCTATCCTATCGATTTTAAAAAATCATTTTGAAATAAGTTTAAAAAATAAATGATTACTATCAGTACTGATGTAAATTCCTCGCTCTAAACCGAGAATATTTATGGCTATTTACAATCACTTCAAAGGCATTCCAGAATTACCGGAAGTGCCTAATCTAAAAAAGAAGCGCCCAAAAGTTATGGCGATTGTGGACGAAGACAATTGCACAGGCTGTCAGGCTTGCGTGCCTTTTTGTCCTGTAGATTGCATTGAGCCTGTTCCCCTATCTAAATATGGAAGCCCGATTCCACCTGTCCAAGTTCGTTTCGATGAATGTATCGGTTGTCAAGTTTGTGCACGCGTTTGCACAAAACTCACTTGGGACGCAATTCGAATTATGAAAACGGATTTGTTCGAAGAACTCTACAATATCAAAATTGATTAAAGCCAGTAAACTTTTTTTAAAAAATTTAATTACCCGCTTCCTCCTCTATATACTACATTCAATCCCTTTAAAGATTAGAAACTTCTAATCTTCCTTTAATCTTACTCTAATAATTCTTTATTACATTTTTTCATCAATAGTGGACTCATTTTGTCCATTTTAATTATCAAGGAGAATTTAAGGGAAATATTTATGGGAATTAGTAAAGCTTGCGATTATGCAATTTTAGTGGTGACGTATTTCGCTTCTAACCCAGAAGACGCTCTAAAAAGTAAGCATGAAATTGCCCAAGCTTTACATTTACCCGAAGAGTTCCTTTCTAAAATTTTACAACGTCTTGTTAAAGCCAATATTGTGGAATCAATCCGCGGAACCCATGGCGGTTATAAACTAATTGAACAACCAAGTGACATTTCGCTGAAATCAGTTATAGAAGTATTTGAGGGTGAAATGCATATGATCGATTGTAATAAAAGTAATTTTAAAGATTGTGGAAGACAAAACAACTGTGGTCCACTTCAACATGTCATGTTTCAAGTAGAAGATGAAATTAATCATATACTTAGTAATGTCTCTTTTAGAGAATTGGCCATGAAAGGATAAAATGGATTCATTCAAAAGAACACTAATTGTTATAAGCCTATTTGCTCAGACTTTAATTTTTGGGGATAGCACTATTCCAGATATATCAAAAGGAGAACGCATTTATCAATCAAATTGTAGTGGATGCCACGGCATGTCTGGAAGAGGAAATGGTCCCGCCTCAAAGGTACTTAATCCTCTACCCCGAAATTTCACTGATGGAAAATACTTATTTAGAACCACGCCTTCTGGCTCTCTTCCTACAGATGAAAACATCCATAAAACCATTCGTAATGGCGTCATTCGAACATCTATGCCATCTTGGGAAGGCATTTTGAATGACAGTGATATTGCAGATGTCACCTCCTATATCAAGACATTTGCTAAAAAATTTACAATCCAAACACCAGCGCCTGAAGTAGAGCTACCAAGCACCGCACCAGAAAAAACAGATGCATTGGTGGAAGATGGAAAAATGCTATATCGTTTGATGGAATGTTTTAATTGTCATGGATCTGAGGGTAGAGCAGACGGCTCTTCTTCGAACGAATTGGAAAATGACTGGGGTGAGCCTATTGTACCTCCTGACTTCGCTCACGATTCTTTTAAAGGGGGAAATGATCCCGTTGATATCTATCGCACTTTTTCCACTGGATTAACAGGCACACCTATGCCAGCTTATGATGATGATATTTTTGGATTTTCGAGAGAAGATATTGTCGGTGATTATAGCAATCTTGAAATGGATTATACTAAAGATGAAATCAAAGCTTTTGATACTTGGGCAAAAAATTCGATTTCCGGCGACGAGCTCTATAATAAAACAGAAGATGAAATGTATGCATATTTTCGTATGCGCAAATGGGCTCTCGTTTATTATGTCCTGGATCAACGTGAAAAAGAAAGCTTGATTTTCAAATTATTTAAAAAAGATTATGAGTTGACACAATGAAATTTGATATAAGACTAACAAAACTATTTTCTCTTACAATGATTGTCTTACTTTGGATGGCTTGTGGCGGTGATGACTGGCGAGACCCACTTGGTATTTCCCAAGCAGGTGATGGATCTTTATTAAAACCAGATGGTGCGCCTTTTGTTCCTCAGGCGGGACATTTGGATATTTCTTTAAGTTCTTTAGAAGATATTCCTTTCAAAGAAGGCGGTGAAGAACTGAAAATTGTGACTGTATTAAAAAATATGGGCACCGAACCTCTTTCAATCAATGGGATTAGCTTGACGGGCAACATTGTATCTATTGAAGGCATTTCTGAAGGAGATGAAATATTGGGATCTGATTCACTTGTCGTTTGGGTTGAATTTGATGGAGCAAATGGTACAAATGGACAAGTTGATTTCATCTGGAATAGTTTAGAAAACCCCGATTCTACAATATCTTTCTCAAATAGTTTAGATATAGGTGATGAGTCTGCTTGGGATAGAATATATGACAAAATCATCGATGCAAATTGCTCTTGCCATTTAACCTCAAGTGGAGCAGGTGAACTATTATTGAATACACAAAATGTTGCTTACGAACAACTTGTAGATTTTTCAGCTTTTGAAGTTCCTGAGCTAAAACGAGTTGAACCTTGGAATACAGGAAATAGTTACTTAGTCAAAAAAATAATTGGCATTGATATTGAAGGCGATAGAATGCCGAGAGATGGCCCCCTCTTCTTGTCAAATAAAAGAATTGAGCAAATTAAAACTTGGATAAGTATTGGAGCACCTGAATAAATGAAAAAAATTACGACACTTATAATCATTCTATTTGGAATCACTTTTCTTTCGGCTGAGCCCTATATCGCGGTGCGTACCGGATATAAGTGTTCTCAATGCCATGTCAATAAAACAGGTGGAGGGAAACGAACTGGATTCGGCTTTACTTACTCACAAACAAACCTACCTACATTTCAAGCAAAATCTCAGGATAAAAGTGGTCTCTTTACCAATATGATTAATGAATATTTTTCTATTGGAACCAATTTCCGCGTAGCCAATAAAACGATTATTGGTGATGATTCAACGCGATATATTGTTGGACAAGATGGCGACCCTCGTTATAATAATTCCATTATTATGCCCGAAGCAAATGTGTATTTAGAAATATCAGCCATTCGAGACCGTATGCTTTTTTACATTGATGAGAATTTTGCTCCTGGGGCA
>JABHGY010000016.1 GCA_018671775.1 Fidelibacterota bacterium | reverse complement strand
TATCATGAATGGTGCCACTGTGAAAGAGAACGGTCAAATTGAAAAAAATGGCGCTGTTGTAGGATTACAGGTTGATGGAAAAAATTATGCGGGATTTCCCACGCCATCCAAACGGCAGGAAATTTATTCCCAAACTATGGTTGATTTTGGGTATCCGGAACATGCTACGCCCGGCTATCGCATCAAAAGCCATGTGCATCCAGACGAAATGGATACCAGCAAAAATGAATGTGTCTTGCTCCCAAATTTTCGATTGCCCACCCATATTCATTCTCGTTCTGCTAATGCAAAATGGCTCACTGAGATTGCCCATAAAAATCCCATTTGGATTCATACTAAAGATGCAAAACGTCTTGGTGTAGATAATGGAGATTTACTTAAAATCACCACGGAGATTGGTTGGTTTGTGGACAAAGTTTGGGTGACGGAAGCGATCAAACCCGGCGTTGTTGCTTGCTCACACCATATTGGCCGATGGCGACGTCAGCAAGATGCTGGGAATCGATTTATGTCCAATACGGTGGACATAAAAAATATGGGTGATGGGAAATGGAAAATGGAAACGGTGAGTGGAGTCGAACCGTGGGAATCAAACGATCCTGATACAAATCGTGTTTGGTGGCGAGATGGTGGCGTTCATCAAAATATTACGCATGCAACTAATCCCGATCCAATTTCGGGAGCTCATTGTTGGTTGCAGAAAGTGAGCATATCAAAGCCGGAATCCGGCGAGAAATACGGAGATGTTTTTGTGGATACGAATAAATCGTTTGAACATTTTAAAAAATGGAACGCATGGGCGAAAGATCGTGAAACACATCCTGACGGCTTACGCCGACCTTTATGGATGGGACGGCCGCTCACACCCCAAAAAGAGCAGTTTTATATTAAATGAATTTTGATTATCATATTAAACCAGCGATGAATAGTCGCCTGCCTGTGCAACGGCAGATAGGTAATTTAAATTTTCTTTCGATTTTTATTAACCCCCATAAACCCCCCTATGACATGGGGATTTTCAAGGTAAGAAAATGAAAATAATTAAATTTATAATCATTGTAGTATTGGGTTTTAGCTTTGTTTTTTCGTCTTCTAAAAACCGTTTTCCAAAACGAGTATCTCATGCGCCCTTATCAGTTGATTTTGGTCATACTCGGGAAAATAGAGATGAAAATGAACTTAATGCCTATATTGAGCAGACGATGGCTATGAATTATATTCCTGGATTATCTGTATCAATTGTAAAAAATGGAAGTATAGTTTGGGGGAATAATTATGGTTATGCAAATACCGCTGATAGTATCCTTGTAAATCAAAACACCTTATTTCTTTTGTCATCAGTTTCTAAAACAATCACAGCGACGGCTCTAATGCAATTATGGGAAGAGCAATATTTTCAATTAGATGACCCCATTAATAACTATTTGCCATTTACGGTTAGTCATCCAGATTATCCCAACACAGAGCTTACCTTTAAAATGCTTCTTACCCATACATCGGGTATAAAAGACCGCTGGAATACAATGACTTACTATGATGGAGATCCTGAATTAGAATTAGGTTATTTTCTTGAAGAATATTTGATATCAGGGGGTGAGTTTTATAATGCCAATGGAAATTTTACTAATTCGAATCCTGGAACAAACTATGAGTATAGTAATATTGGAGCAGCATTAATTGGTTATTTAGTAGAAGTAATAAGCGAAATACCATTTAATGAATACTGTAATGAGAATATATTTGAACCACTTGAAATTACGAATGCCGGCTGGTTTTTATCTGAAATTGATATTGATGAACTTGCGATTCCATATGAAATATCTGGAGGAAGTGGGAATACATGTTATGAAATTGGTTGCGGAATATATGATGAAAATAATCCATGCTCTTGTGATAGTGAATGTGAATATTATGACGATTGTTGTTCGGATTATGAGGATATTTGTGGTGAATTTGGCACCGGAAGCGGTGATGGGACAGTAACGCTCAATGCCATTAATCATTATGGCTATGCAGATTATCCATCGGGGCAATTACGAATGTCCGCATACGATCTTTCTAAAATTACGATAGCGTATTTGAATAATGGCTTATACCAAGAAATTCAACTATTAGAAGCAAATACGATTGAATTAATAAAATCCATTCCCTATCCAAATGTTGACCCTGTTCAAGGATTAATTTGGTATTATAAAAATGAAAGTGAGCGGACTCTATTTGGTCATAATGGAGGAGATAGTGGAAGTTCTACAGAAATGTTTATTTCTTTTTCAGATGAAATTGGCGTAATCATATTAAGTAATATTGATAATTACAATGCACTAATTCAAATTGAAAATGCTCTTTTTGATTTTGCTGAAGAAATAACATTATCTGCATTAGATGATTTAAATATTGAACATTTTAGCTTGATTCAGAATTATCCAAATCCGTTTAATCCCGTAACCGCGATTCAATTTTCTGTGCCGAAAGATTCCTATGTAAATTTGAAAATATTTAATATTCTTGGTAAAGAAGTGGCAACGTTGATCAGCGGAGATGTTTCGGCAGGATATCATAAAGTGATTTGGAATGGAAGAGATAAAACGGGAAAACCCCTTTCTTCCGGTATGTATTTTTCAAGAATGGAAAGTGGTTCATTTAGTGTGGTGAAGAAAATGGTGTTGTTGAAATAAGTTGACTTAATTAAAACAAAAAATAACTAAACTAGAAAAAGGATATCAAAATGAGAAATGTAATAAAATTGCTATCAATGACTTTCATCATGGCAGTTTTTCTCTTGCCAGCTATCAGTGTTGGTATGGATGTTTATGGTCCAAAACCGTTTGACCAAATATTGGAATCCAATTTGAATAAAACGTGGACACCATCTCCAATATCTTCTATACAAAATAGAGAGCATGTCATCTTAATAGACGCAGCCACATCATCATTTTGTTTAAAGGTAAATGAAAGCGACCCTTCGCTGTTAGAAGTGGGAGACGTATCCGTATTAACGGCTGGAACTGGAACTTATGGAAATGCGATGAGAAGTATGTTTCAACTTTTAGATCTAAATACATCAGAGCTATCAACAGAAGATTTAACCAATACTTATACCATTCATCCATGGCTAGGCTCCTATTCAGCTATCGATGCAAATACAAGTTCTGGAAGCCAAAGTGGATCGTCAATTACTGTTAGAGATAAAAATAGTTTCTATATGCTTGAACAAGAGACAATTGCATTTTTAGTTTTCACTATGACTGGCACATCCAC
>JABHGY010000117.1 GCA_018671775.1 Fidelibacterota bacterium | reverse complement strand
ATCCAAAAGCTTTTGCTCAACATTATGCCAAAGCAAAAGCCTGTGATTTAGCAAAAAATTATCCGAATGCCTTAGTGATTGGCGCCGATACGATTGTTGTTTTTGATGGACAAATTTTAGGCAAACCAAAGGATGAAGAAGATAGCGTTAGAATGCTCTCCATGCTTTCTGGCCAAACCCATGCGGTGATTACAGGCGTATCTTTACAATGGGAAAATGAACAGATTTCTGAAACATTTTGCGAATCGACAAAAGTGACATTTAGACCATTATCGAAAAGTGATATCTTACATTATATTAAGATTTATCAGCCTTTTGATAAAGCTGGTTCTTATGGTATTCAGGATTGGTTTTCTGTTTGTGTAGAAAAAATAAACGGCGATTTTTATAATGTAATGGGATTTCCACTCTCTGCTTTTTATCAAAAGTTCAGAGGAATCATTGATTAAGATAATTCGTATAACAGATTCTATTTCGCTCTCTGAAAAAGAAATTCAATTTGAAGCCATTCGTGCATCTGGCCCTGGAGGTCAGCACGTCAATAAAACCTCCACTGCCATCTTACTTAAATTTGATATTCATGCTTCTTCCCTTCCCAAAGATGTGGCTGAGCGATTATTCATAATCGCTAAAACTTACATTTCAACTAAAGGGGAGTTACAGATTAAAGCACAAAATTATCGTTCGCAAAAAATGAATAAGACTGATGCCATTTCTCGTCTGATTTCACTGATACAGACATCAGCGGAAAAACCAAAAATTCGACGAGCAACACGTATCCCAAAACGTGAAAATGAAAAACGACTCCGTAGCAAAAAACAACAAAGCCAAAAAAAAGCTTTACGAAAAATGCCTAAGCAGAATGAAGATTAATTCTTACATTTTGGTGTTTGTTAACCATGGTAGCATCCTTTAATTTTCACTCACAATTTATGAGACTATGGCTTTATTTTACACAGAATTAAAATCGTTACGCGAATCTCAAGATATTGCCTTGGAAGAGCTTGCATCTCGCACCAAAATAAATATCCAATATTTGGAAGCCATCGAAATGGGCAAATTTGATGTTTTGGAATTACCCTATATTCGATTATTCCTTCGTGCCTATGTCGTCGAAATCGGCGGAGACGCAACAAGAGCCTTGGAACAACTTGATTCTTTATCCGAACCCACAAAATTAAAAAGGCCTGAGCCACCTAAAGATGAGCTTCAAAATAAAACCTCAAGCCCATCATCAATAAATTCTTCGAAAAACGAAGTAAGCCTTTTCCTTTCGGACCTAAAATTAAGACAAGATTTGATTAAAGGGTCTGTCCTTTTACTCATTTTTATTTTTGCGATTGTTATCTTCCGCCAAATATTTAATGAAGAGAATCTCACAGAACCCAATCGTCAAGAGATTCAAACCCCATCTACCTTGACGGTTAGTGAAGATTCCATTCTTTCTCAATTTCATGCTATCTCTACGAGCAACGCAATAATTGCAACCGAGCCACCCTTTTTTCTTGTGATTCAATCACGGGAACAAATAGAAGTTATTTTTAGCTTAGACCAAGGTGAAAGTCAAACAATCAATATACGTACTAACGAGAATAAAACCTTTCCCCCCTTTATCGAATCAGCAAACATTCTCCTCCCAAATACGCAAAATATTACGGCCATGATCAATGGAGAGTCTCCTGAGAAAATTGAGCAACAAAACAGTCCCGTTCGGTTAGAAGTTTCTAGCTCGCCCCCTAGCGTAAAAATCACACATTACGCACCCAACTTTTAAACGATTAACCCACAAAATCATAGCATCCCTATCTCCCTAATATAAAGGGACTTCCAGTATTTGTTGAAAATATTTATGAATACTTATTGACATTATTCCTACGTATAGGTAAGATAGTGGGTAATTGTGGGTAACATTCCCTATTAAATCATGACTTTAAGTCCAAATAAATTCATTGGCGAGTACGCCTATTCTATTGATGCGAAAAGTCGCGTCAACATTCCTGCGCGTTTCAGACAAGCGCTTTCTGTCGAAAACGAGGAGACTTTTTTTACAACACGCGGGTTTGATGCTTGTATTTATGTCATCCCTGCCATTGTTTGGCAAAATATGGAAATGGAACTCAGCAACTTATCCTCTGTTTCTGAAACGAATCGTTCTTTCATCCGAAATCAAACCCGGCATGCTTCCCCTTCCACATATGATAAACAGGGTCGCATCAAGATTCCAGCGTCTCTTCTTGAGTATGCCGGCATAGAAAAGGATGTAACGATTATTGGTATGATTAATAAAATTGAAATTTGGAATGCTGATCGTTTAGCGGAAAATGACCAAAACAACCTTAACCTAGACTCGAATTCATATGATGACCTGGCTGGTAAAATTATCCTCTAATGACGCTGTCGCCTCCTCGGGACAAATCTATGCCACATATCCCGGTGATGGTGGAAGAAGTGCTGTCGTATTTAAATATAAATCCAGCGGGGATTTATGTAGATGGAACGGTTGGCGCTGGCGGACATACGATCCAAATTTTAAATCAGCTCAACGGCGAAGGCTCTCTCATTGGATTTGACCGGGACCACGAGGCTTTGGCGATTGCCAAAAAAACAATTCCCATTTCTTCTCGGGTTAGCCTCAATTGTGCGTCCTATCATACACTCCCAGATTTTCTCGAAAAGCACGGCTCTAATCTTGTGAATGGTATTTTGCTTGATTTAGGTCTTTCATCTATGCAGTTAGATGACGAAAAGCGTGGATTCTCTTTTTCTAAAAAAGGCTTACTAGATATGCGTTTTGATCAAAATTCAGATCGCGGCGCCTCTACGATTATTAATCATTCCTCTGAACAAGAATTGGCAGATATTATGTATCATTTTGGAGAGGAACGCCTTTCCCGCCGAATTGCAAAATCTATCGTAAAGCAAAGGCCAATTGCAGATGTTGAGGGTTTATTTGAAGCAATCAGGACTGCAACACCGCCACAGAATAGAAATAAAACGCTCGCAAGGGTCTTCCAAGCATTTCGAATTGCTGTAAATGGGGAACTAGAAAAACTTGATCATTTTTTATCTTCTTTTATTGATACGTTGGCCATTGGCGGGCGAATCGTCATTATGAGTTATCATTCTTTAGAGGACCGACGAGTCAAGCATATTTTTAGAGCGTTAAAACGAGATGGGCGTTTAAACGTTCTCAATAAAAAGCCAGTTATGGCCCAGCAAGATGAAATGGACACAAACCCTAGAGCGAGATCCGCCAAATTGCGTGCTGCAGAGAGGATTAAGTAATGGCGCGTCGGAAAAAAATAAAAAAACGATCTGATCTTTGGCAAACAGCTCTTTTCTTGCTTTCAACCATTGGGGTCATTGTTGCTTTAATTATTCATCTGTGGGTTTATACTGAAATCAATGAATCGCTTATTGCGATTGAAATCCAGAACTCAACCGTATCTGAGATTTCAAATGAAATCGAAGAATTGAAAAGTAGCGTCGAAAGGCTGAGTCGCCCAGATGTGATTGCACGAAAAGCTTCAGATCAATTAGGGATGATCGTCGCACACCCTGAAACGCTTTCTGTGAAAATACCTACAGAAATGATAAGCGCTTTATGACAAAGACGTTCAAAAAATATCATGGACGAGTCATGTGGGTTTCGGGTTTGATTCTATTAAGCTGGCTTGGGCTTTCAATTCAATTATTTGGCATTATGGTTGTGGACGGAAAGAGTTACCGTCAAGTCGGTATGAAACAAGCATTGGCAACACAAGCTCTCCCAGCGAACCGAGGTAATATTTTTGACCGAGATAATCGTTCCTTAACTCGAAATATCATTCAATACACATTGGCGGCTAACCCTAAATTGCTTAAAGATAAAGAAGCATTGGCAACGGCCATTCACCAGCGGACAGGAAAGCCTGTCGAGATTTACTTAAAAAAATTGAATGGAAATGGAACTTTCGTTTATTTAGAAAGAAATATTAGTCGTGAAACGGTTGGGTCTTTGATGGCAACACAAATTGATGGTTTCCAAATAAAACGACAATACCGTCGTTATTATCCTCATAGCACGATTGCCTCACAAATTTTAGGATACACAAATGTGGATGATGACGGTATATCTGGCTTGGAGAAAGATTACAACACTCATCTCAAAGGAATTTCTGGTTCTATTGTGAAATCAAAAAATGGACGTGGAAAAATGCAACGTTCCCCGAGCTTGCCTGTTCTCCCTGCAAAAGATGGAAATAATATTCAGACAACGTTGGATCTTGAGTATCAATCTATTTTGCAGGAAGAGTTAATACGGCGCGTGCAAGAAACAGGGTCGATTTCAGCTACGGGGATTATCATGAATCCTCAGACAGGCGAAATTCTTGCCATGGCTTCTGAGCCTGGCTTCGACAATAATCAATTTTCAAGCTATCCATACGATGCCCATAAAAATAGAGCTTTGACAGATCAGTTCGAACCCGGTTCAACGTATAAAGTCGTAACGGCTGTTGCGGCATTGGATAAATCGGTCGTGAATTTAACTGAAGAATTTAATTGTGAAAATGGATCGTTTTTTTACAAAGAAATCCCAATACAAGATCATGAAAAATACGGTCTGCTTACTTTCCCTCAAGTCATGGAACATTCTAGCAATATCGGAATTATAAAAATAGCAGAACGATTGGGGAAACAAAATCTATATGAATATTCACGAGAATTTGGCTTCGGGTCTCCAACTCGTATTTCATTTAAAGGTGAGGCGCCAGGCTCTCTGAAATCCACTGAAGAGTGGAGTCGTATTTCTCTAGGTGAAATATCGATGGGACACGAAGTCGCCGTTACTGCGCTTCAATTGGCTACTGCCTATTCCGCCATTGCAAATGGTGGCTATTTAGTTGTGCCTAAAATCATAAAACAAATTATGGATAATAAAGGAAATATCATTCATAAAGAAAAAACAGAAATTACCCGAAAAGTTGCGTCTCCATATGCAATGGGTGAAATAACAAAAATGTTATCCCGAGTTGTTCGAACTGGAACAGGGACAGGCGCTGAAATAGTAGGCTGGAACGTAGCAGGGAAAACGGGTACAGCTCAAAAATATATCGAGGGGCAATACTCTCATCAAAAATTCATTTCAAATTTTGTTGGTTTTTTACCAGCGGATAACCCTCAGCTTTTGGGCGTTTTTATTTTAGATGAACCAGAAGTAGGATTTCATTGGGGCGGTGTTGGTGCGGCTAAAATTTTTAAACGGGTGATGACACGTATTATAAGTATGGACGATAAAATTAACCCACCATCACAAAAACAATTATTTACACCCAAGAAAAAAGATGATGTGATTTTGGTGGATATCACAGAAAATATTGCACAGCCAATCGCACAAGTGCCTATCCCTTTATGGACACAAAGTCGATCTAAAATTGTCATGCCAGAACTCCGAGGAATGAGCATGAGAAAAGCGATGACAACGATTAGAAACCATAAGTTAAAATGTAAATTAGATGGATCAGGAAGTGTCGCATGGCAAAGTCCAACGCCTGGCAGTTTTGTAACTCCCGGAACCGTTTGCGTTTTAGGATTAAAATGAAACAAACACTTCATAATTTAATTGATCATTTGGTGCCAATGGAATCACAAAACTGGCCTAATCCTCCCATTGGTGGACTAAAGACGAACTCCAATGCGATTGAACCAGGTGATTTATTTATCGCAATTCCTGGAACAAAAATGGATGGGCACGATTTTGTCAATGACGCGATTGAAAAAGGCGCATCTGCAATTGTATCGAATGGGCGAGACTTAGGCTCCCTCTCTATTCCTCAAATTAAAGTAGCAAATCCACGAAGAGCCGCATCAGCCTTGGCTCATTCCTATTATGGACAGCCAAGCCATGAGCTGACGATTATTGGTATTACTGGCACAAATGGCAAAACAAGCACTGCCTCGATTCTTAGTTCTATTTTAAAAGAAGCTGGGGTCCAAACAGCTCAAATGGGAACCTTAGGCTTGATTGCAGAAGGATTTTCACAGAAAAAAGGATTAACGACTTCGGATCCCATAACTATTCATCAAACGTTTCGAGCGTTGATTGATAAAGGGTTTACCCATGTTGTTATGGAAATCTCATCTCATGCCCTCTCCCAATATCGGGTTGCTGATGTTCAGTTTGATTTAGGGGTATTTACCAATCTGACGCCGGAGCACTTGGACTATCATGAATCCATGGAAGATTACTTTTTAGCAAAATCAAAACTGTTCTCTATGCTTGGATTGGAAGCAACTGCTATTATTAATGTGGATGATTCAAGCGGAAAAAGACTTGTAGAATTGTCTTCTACGCCGGTTGTTTCAGTCTCACAAAATGAAAAAAATGATGTTCATTATTCAAAGCTTTCCTGCACCTTAAATGGAATCTCTGGCGAAATTATAGCAGGATCGCAGAATTATCCTATTCGTTCAGCTCTAGTGGGATCCTTTAATGCAGAAAATATATTGATGGCTGCATCGTCAGCTCACGCGCTTGGTCTTGATGCAAGATATATTTCAAAAGGAATTAATAGATGTAAAATCGTTGAAGGTCGTATGGAATCTATCCCTTTAAAAAATGGAAGTATTGTGTTCATTGATTATGCCCATACGCCCGATGCGTATGAGAAAGTGCTTTCCACCATTCGTGAGCTCACACCAAAGGGAAAAAGTATTTTTGTTATTTTTGGCGCTGGCGGTGATAGAGATGCGTCAAAACGTCCCATCATGGCGAGCATTGCAGAGAAATATTGTGATCACTGTTATGTCACGCCAGACAATCCAAGGTTCGAAGATCCAGATGCCATTAACCTTGAAATCGTTGCTGGGTTTCAAACCGAGCATTATTCTGTTTTTCAAAACCGTGCGCAAGGATTACAAGAGGCCTTGCACCGATTAAGAAAAGGAGATCTCGCCATCGTTCTGGGAAAGGGGCGAGAAGCCTATCAGGAAATGCAGGGCGAAAGACAAGATTACTCTGATTTAGAAATTATTGAGGATTTCAGATGAGAATTGATATAAAAGATTCTCAAAAATTCAATCAAATCTTTTCTGACGTGCTTGAGCAATCTTTGACGAATCCCATCACTGGTATTGTGACGGATAGTCGGGAATGTCAAGAAGGCGATTTATATATCGCTCTAAACGGTGAGCGTGTGGACGGGCATTGTTTCTTAGAAACAGTAAATGACTTAGGCGCATCTTCCGCGCTCGTAAGCACAGCCGATACGACGATTCATTCCATGCAACAAATAGTTGTGGAAGATCCCTTAAAAGCGATTGGACAAATTGCAAATGCTTGGCGAAAACAGTTCTCCATTCCAATAATTGGTATTACAGGTTCAAATGGGAAAACATCTACGAAAGAACTATTATCTCACGTCCTCAAGTCTAGTTTTTCTGTCCACGCTACAAAAGGGAATTTCAATACATCCATTGGGCTTCCCCTTACTCTTTTAACTTTAGATGAATCCTTTGGCATCTCGATTATTGAAATGGGCGCAAATCGACCTGGCGACATTGCTTATTTATGTGAAATCGCAGAACCAACGCACGGACTCATTACCAATATTTCTCCTGCTCATTTAGCTGGTTTTGGCAGTTTAAATATGATCGCTCAAACAAAAGGAGCCTTGTTCGCTTCACTTGAAAAAGGCATTTCCTTTGTAAACCTTGCCGATGAAAAGATTAAATCAATTCCTGTTGTGGGCGAAAAAATCACATTTGGTCTAACGGAGACTTGTGACTTCCCAGTTGATATACATCAAGAAAAAAACGGAGATTTAACTCTCACGATCGATTCTGAAGAAATTCAAACAAAATCTCAAAATTTATCTTTTGCTAAAAATATTATTTCTACAGCCAGTATTGCCATCACTTTGGGGCTGAGTTGGGGATCGTTTCGTGAAAATCTTCGTTCCTTTTCGCCTCCATCTGGGAGATGCCAAGTAAAGCAATTTGAAGATATTACGGTGATTGATGATACGTATAATGCCAATTTATCATCTAGTTTGGCTGCATTGGATTACTTACAAGCTTTCAGTGGAAATGGGCGAAGAATATTTGTTTTCGGTGATATGTTTGAGTTGGGCGAAAGCGCGAAAGCCCAACATAAAAAAATTGGAGAGAGATGTAATCTTATTGGTTTAGACGCCGTTTATACCATAGGCGATGAAACCGTTTTTACGGATCAAATGATCGACAATGGTTTTCATCAGCATTTTGATGAAAAGGAAGCCTTAGTCCAATCTTTGAAAGAAAACCTTCAATCTGGAGATAAAATCTTAGTGAAGGGATCTCGTGGAATGGCGATGGAAAAAATTATATCAGGGGTATTTCAAAGCTAATGTTATATCAATTGCTCACTTCATTCAAAGAGTCGGTTTCATTCCTTAATGTGTTTGAATATATCACCTTTCGTTCCGCGTCTGCTGCAATCACTGCTTTATTAATTAGTTTTATTGTGGGACCATTTATTATTCGTTTATTAAAAAAATATCAAATTGGAGAAGAGATTCGCGATTCAGGTCCAGAAACACATTTAAAGAAAAAAGGCACACCGACTATGGGCGGATTGCTTATTTTAACGTCAGTGATTGTGCCCACATTATTATTTGGGGACTTAAGTAACGTTTTTATTCAAATCATTCTGGTTTCTACCCTTTGGATGGGCTTATTCGGATTTTTGGACGACTATTTGAAAGTGGTAAGAAAATCAAAAAGTGGACTGATTGCTCGTTACAAAATGGCTGGACAAATTCTTTTGGGACTGCTCATTAGTTTTTGGATATTTAACACACCTGAATTCGCAGAAATCTCAAGCAAATCTTCCGTGCCCTTTTTCAAAAATTTTGAAATTGATTTTGGGCTGTTCTATCCCCTGGTAGTGATTTTGGTTATCACTGGAACATCCAATGCAGTGAATCTGACGGATGGTTTGGATGGCTTGGCTGCGGGGCTTTTGGCTATATCATTTTCCGTCTTTGCTGCTATTGCCTATATCTCGGGTCGAGTAGATTTCTCCGATTATTTGAACATACTTTATTTGCCCGGTGCTGGAGAATTGACTGTTTTTGCTTCTGCCATGGCTGGTGCTTGCTTGGGATATTTATGGTTTAATGCGAACCCCGCCGAAATCTTTATGGGCGATACAGGCTCTTTAGCAAGTGGTGCTGCTTTGGGTGCCTTAGCCGTACTCTTAAAAAAAGAATTACTCTTATCTATTATTGGAGGCGTTTTCGTTTGGGAAGCTGTTTCGGTTATCTTGCAAGTTGGATATTTCAAATGGACAAAATCAAAACATTCCGAAGGAAAACGATTATTCAAAATGGCTCCCATTCATCATCATTTCGAATTATCAGGATGGCCCGAATCGAAAATCGTAATTCGGTTCTGGATTATCGGGCTTCTTTTGGCATTATTTTCATTAACTACATTCAAAATTCGTTAAATGGATTTTTCACAAAAAGATCAAATCGATATTTCCGGAAAACAGATTTCTATCATTGGACTCGGGCGAAGTGGCGTTGCGGCGGCAAAATTAGCCCAACATTTTGGCGCCAATGTTTATATTTGTGATTCCAAAATATCAAAAGAAAATGATCTTTCATTAAAAACATTGGAACAAATGGGAATTCACGGCGAAACAGGAGAACATTCCGAACGGGTTTATGATGTAGATTTGATGGTTGTTTCTCCTGGCGTTCCAAAGAACACTCCTTTGCTACAGAAAGCCTTTGAAAAAGATATTCCGATAGTAGGTGAAATTGAATTTGCTTATTGGTTTTCACAATATCCTATCATTGCGGTTACCGGTTCCAATGGGAAAACGACCACGGTTAGTCTTCTCGGAGAATTGTTTCAAACGGATTTGATTCATGGAGCTATTTGTGGAAATATTGGCATTCCTTTTTCACAAGAAGTGCTATTTGATCAAAAAAACCCAGATCCGAAAAGGGTATATATTTTAGAAATATCAAGCTTCCAAATGGAGTTCATTAACCACTTTAAACCAGATTTCAGTCTTTATCTCAATGTCTCTCCCGACCATTTAGATCGCCATGGTTCAATGGATGAATACATTGCATGTAAAGTGAAAATGTCACAAAATCAGATCAAAACCGACACACTTGTTTACAATCAAGAAGATCTAGAACTTCGGGAAGAATTTATAAATCACCCCGCCAATACGATTTCCTTTAGTTCAATTCATCAAACCGGCTCATTCCGAATGAATGAAACAAAAATTTATGGTCCAAATCAAGAAAAATTGATTGATTTAGTTAATATCAAGATTCCCGGACAACACAATATAGAAAATATAATCGCGGCCGCAACTATTTCGTTGGAATTTGGATTATCTTTAGAACATATTGCGAATACAATTGCCTCATTTTCAGGTGTAGAACATCGTTTAGAATTTGTAAAGACAATTGATGATGTCACTTTTATCAATGATTCAAAAGCGACAAACTTAGATTCAGTAATTGTTGCACTCAATAGTTTTTCCCAGCCTCTTATTCTCATTCTTGGTGGTAGAAATAAAGGCGCTGATTTTCATCATCTACTTCCATATGTCCAAGTAAATCAAGTCAAACAGATTATTGCTTATGGAGAATCACGTCACGATATTGTTAACTCTCTTGGGGATGCGGTGAGATCAAATACAATAATTGGTCTTAAAGATGCAATCGTGACAGCAAAAGATCTGGCCAGCCCTGGAGATGTGATATTATTATCTCCCGGCTGTGCCAGTTTTGATCAATTTGAAAATTATGAAGCACGGGGTCAGATGTTTAAAAAATGGGTTAAAGCATTGGAATTTATTAAATGAATCTCGATGTGATTATTAGAAAATATGATAGCACATTGCTCATTTCCCTTCTCCTTTTAGCAGGTGTGGGCACGATAATGCTCTTTAGTGCAAGTTCGCCTACTTCTCTATTAGAATCTAATAACCGAACCAATATGCTTTATTTGGAAGCGCACTTAAAACGCTTACTCATTGGTATTATTCTCATGTTTGCAACCTTATTAATTGATTATAGACAATTAAAACGTTTCGCACCTGGATTAATGATTGGCGCTATACTTCTCCTTGTTTTAACCAAGCTATTATTTATTATCAAAGGAAATTATGCACCCGCACGATGGATTTATATTGGCTCTTTCTCCATGCAAACATCAGATATTGCGCGATTAGCCGTATTGATTTTCACCTCCTATTATTTGGATAAAAAACGAAATCAAATTCAAGATTTTCAAACAGGCTTAATGCCAATTTTAGGTGTCCTTGGTCTAGTGATGGGACTCATTGTGATTCAGCCAGATTTTAGCACGGCAGCCATGATCGGATTAATTGGTGTCTCAATTATTTTTATAGGAGGAGCAAAGTTATCCCATTTGTCTTTTGCTGGGGCTTTTAGCCTCTTGCTTGCAGTACCAATTATACTTTACAAAGATTATAGACGTGCTCGGATTTTATCTTGGTTTGGCGTTGGCTCAACCCCAGCAGCAGATTATCAAGCTGATCAATCTCTTATCAGTTTAGGCAATGGCGGTTGGTTTGGATTAGGTTTGGGAAATAGCATGGAAAAAAACCTGTTTTTGCCTACGCCACACACAGACTTTATTTTTGCCATTATTGGAGAAGAATTAGGAATCATTGGAGCTGTAGCACTTTTATTCCTTTTCTTATTTATCTTTCATCGAGGAATTAAAATTGCAAAAAATTGTACAGATCCCTTTGGCGTTTTTCTCGCCATTGGTATATCGTTCAATATTGTCCTTTATGCTTTTACCAATGCAGCCGTTGTAACAGGAATCTTCCCCGTGACAGGTTTACCCATGCCGCTCGTAAGTTATGGTGGATCTGGAATGGCCATTAATTTAGTCATGTTTGGTCTATTGCTAAATATTAGCCAAGCACGACGATCTGTGTCCAATAAAAATGGTTGGAGTCCAGTATTCAATGGCTAAAGATTTACGAATTATGATTGCAGGTGGAGGCACCGGTGGACATTTATTCCCTGCTTTGGCTATTGGTGAAGAAATCAAAGCACGAAATCATGAAGCAAAAGTTCATTTTGTTGGTTCAAATTTCGGGATGGAATCTAAAGTTTTCCCTGTGAAAGGTGTTTGGCATACCTTGGTTCCTATTCGTGGATTCCAGCGAGGGTTGAACCTAAGAAGCATCGGTCGAAATATGCTTCTCCCCTTTCGCATTATTCGCTCCGTGTTAAAAATGAAGAAACTCATCCGTAACTTTTCACCTCAAATTGTCGTTGGCACCGGAGGGTATGCAAGTGCAATTCCTCTTTACGTTGCAAGTAGAGAAAAAATGCCTGTGCCAATTTTACTTCAAGAACAAAATTCTTTTCCCGGTATCACAACACGATGGTTTTCGAAAAAAGCAAATGCCATTTGCGTCGCTTTCAAAGATGCGGCTACTGCGTTGAATTCATCCACACTTATCACTGGAAACCCGATTCGTGCTGGCATCGCTGATGGTGATAAATCCAAGGCATATACTCAATTCAAATTAAATGCAGATCAAAGAATCATCTTTCTATTTGGTGGCAGCCAAGGTTCAGCTTTTTTGAACCAACAAATGAGTAAAATAGTGCAAAGTTTAGTGGATTCAAATCTACAAATTTTATGGCAAACGGGAGATTTAGCTTACAATAAATATAAACATTTTGATTCAGATAAAGTGCGCGTTCTCCCCTTTATTAATGATATGGCGGCTGCATACGCTTTGAGCGATTTAATTATTGCAAGAAGCGGTGCCCTGACCTTGGCTGAAATTACCGTATGTAAAAAACCGAGTATACTTGTGCCATTCCCAAGTGCTGCAGGTGACCATCAAACAAAAAATGCCCAATCCATGGTAAATGCAGGTGCTTCCCATATTTTATTCGAAAAGGTGCTTAATCAATCCGATTTTGTGAGAACAATTTTGGGCATTATCAAAAATGAAAAACAACTAGAAGAAATGAGCGAAGCTGCCGGTGCATTAGGGAAACCAAATGCAACGCGTGATATTGTAGATCGCATTTTGGAGATTAGCCAGTGAGCGTTTTTAGAAAAATATCAAAAATTCATTTTATCGGAATTGGTGGTATCGGCATGAGTGGCATTGCTGAACTATTACTCAATCTTGGATTCGAAATCTCCGGATCTGATTTGCATGAATCGGATATTATCAAAAGATTGGAATCCTTGGGTATCTCTATCCAAATTGGCCATCATCCAGATAACATCGGTTCAGCCGAAGTGGTTGTTTATTCCAGTGCGATACCGCAAGAAAATTCAGAAATAGTCATGGCACATCAAAAAGGGCTTCCGGTTATCCGAAGAGCGGAAATGCTGGGTGAACTTATTTCCATGAAAGAAACCAGCATCGGCGTGGGAGGAACCCATGGTAAAACATCTACGTCTTCCATGATTGGCAGTATTTTGGCCCACGGGAAAAAAGATCCAACCATGGTCGTTGGTGGATTGGTCAAAAGTTTAGATAGCAATTCTAAATTAGGTGATGGAAACATTATTGTTGTTGAAGCGGATGAGTTTGATCGAAGCTTTCTCGCTCTCAATCCAACTATTGGTGTCATTACAAATATTGAACTTGAACATACAGATTGTTATGCGGATTTAGATGATTTGCAGAAAACATTTTTACAATTCGCACATGCTGTCCCTTTTTATGGCGAAGTCATTCTTTGCATTGACTCCCCTGCCCTTTTTGAAATATCTTCTGAAATTACTCGACCCATTACCACTTATGGCTTTTCCGATTTTGCAGATTATCAAGCCATCAATTTTTCATTTGATGCTTTTGCCTCTTCTTATTCCATCAAACATAATGATGAAATAATTGGAGATATTACACTCAATGTCCCAGGAAAACACAATATTTTAAATTCGCTTGCAGCTATCATTATTGGATTAGAAATGGGTTTGGATTTTTCAACGGTCAAAGAAGGCATAAAATCATACGCTGGCGTTAGAAGACGTTTTGAGCTCAAGGGAATTGAGAGTGATATTATGGTTGTGGATGATTATGCCCATCATCCTACAGAAGTTTCTGCAACACTCCAAGCAGCGAAATCAGGTTGGAATCGACGGATTATTTCTATTTTTCAACCTCATTTGTTTTCTCGAACTCAAGAATTTTTTAGAGAATTTGGGCAAGCACTTTTAGAAAGTGATCTTGTACTCGTAACAGATGTGTATCCCGCACGGGAAAAACCCATCTCTGGGATTACAGGAGAAATGATTTACAAGGAACTGGACCGTTTGGGGCACGCCAACGCATACTATGTTCCAGATTTGGATGATGTAATTGAAAAATTAGATCAAATCGTTCAGCCTGGCGATTTGGTTATCACATTAGGTGCTGGAAATATTTGGCGATATAGTGAAAAATATATTCAACATTTATCAAAGGCTAAAACTGAGGTTTGAATTGAAATACATGGCTGAACTCATTCAATTAGTGCAAGGAACCGTGATAGAAAATGAGTCTATGTCGCGCCACTCATCATTTGGGATTGGTGGCACAGCATCCGCATATATTACCCCCAAAAATATTGATGATTTATCTAAAATTTTACGGTTCGCAAATCAGCATGGTATTCAAATATATTTCATTGGATCTGGTTCAAATATTTTAGTCAGTGATAACGGATTGGATGGCATTGTGATTTCTCCAGCAAAAGCACTTACTAAATTATCTTTCGATAAAGGCATCATTGAAGCTGAATCTGGTGTGATGCTGGGTCACCTTGTAAAAGAAACAAGTAAACAAAATCTAACAGGCTTTGAAAGTTTGGGCGGAGTACCTGGCACATTAGGCGGTGCGCTTTTGATGAATGCGGGTGCGTTTGGAAGCGAAATTTCAAATCATCTTATTTCATTGAAAGTCATGGAAATGAATGGTGAAATTAGAACCATGATGCGAGACGAAATTGAGTTCTCATATCGTCAATCTTCTTTGAGAAAAGATGTATTTATTTTGAGCGCTATTTTCGAATTAGAAAAATGTGAACCTGAAATAATTCTAGAAAAAAGACTCAAAGCAAGCAAAAAACGTAAAAGTACTCAACCATTAAAATATCGATCTGCAGGCAGTGTTTTCAAAAATCCGCAACCGAATTTAGCCGCAGGATATTTAATTGATCAAGTTGGATTAAAAGGTTATCGTGTAGGCGATGCAGAAATATCAAAAAAACATGCAAACTTTTTTATCAATCGAGGAAAAGCAAACGCAAGTGATATTACAGCATTAATTCGCATTGCTCGAAAAAAAGTCGAAATCGAATTCAATATCATGCTCGAACTTGAAATCAAAACATATGGATTTAACGCAAGTGAGTTTATGCCCCATGGCTAAGAAAAATAAAAAAATCTCCCTAAAACATTTATCTCCAATCGCCATTGGATTTTTAATCATAGGATTGATTTGGGGTTCGGTTAAATGGGTGGAGTATCGGACTTATCTCGAAGTAACTAATTTTACGTACGAGGGATCTATTCAAATTCCAATGGATGAATATGCTGGCCTTATCAAAGATATAACGCAAAGCTCTTCGCGAAAGATTGATTTGACTGAAATTCAAGAACGAATTGGAATGCATCCTTATGTGAAAGCAGTGAGAGTGAGCCATACTTATCCTTCCACCATAAAAATTGAGATTGTTGAACGAAGTGCGTTAGCAGTTTTAAATGGCGGAGTTATGGTGTTTTTAGATGAAGATTGTTTTGTTATGCCTGAAGTTGGAAATTTAGCTGATTTAAAAGTGCCCATTCTTTCAAATTATAATCCAAATCCCACACTCTATCCAACGGGAGGTAAAGCTCGATCCGTGAAAGTGCAAGAATCTATTCAATTGTTAAAGAAAATTAAAAATGAATATGAAACCCTTTATCAAAACATCTCAGAAATGTCATTGAATACGAATGATGAATTCATTATCGTGTTGGTAGATCAACCTACAAAAATCAGATTAGGTCGAACTAATATTTGGGCAAAGCTGCTTGTATTACGGGAATTTGAAAAAACTATACTTGGACAAAAACGATTATCAGATTATGCATATTTGGATATGAGATATAACAACCAAGTCATTGCAAAAGAACGGTTATGAGACGCGGAGCTAATTCTCAAGAGAAAAACATCACTGTTGGGATTGATATCGGTTCTTCCAAGATTTGTTGTGCCATCGGCCAATTGCAAGAAAATAGCTCCACCAAATTGATGGGGATTGGCATAGCGCCATCCAAAGGATTAAACCATGGTAATATTGTGCATCGTGACCAATTGATTGAGCAAATAGAAAAAGCAGTTGAAGCCGCAGAAATGATGGCTGACATTTCAGTTGAAAGAGCTATTATTTCCATGACTGGTGAACACATTCGTTGTATCAATACTGTCGGTGCGGTTGCCCTAAATAAAGGGAATTCACCTAACTTAGTAGCGGAGCAATCCATAACAATGTCTGATATGGAAAAAGCCATCGAATTGTCACAAGCTGTTTCCCTTCCGATTGACAAAGATATTCTTCATGTGCTTCCACAAGATTACCTCGTAGATACATTAGCGTTTATTAAGAATCCCATTGGAATGACAGGGCGTCGCTTAGAAGCCCGAGTTCACTTGGTGATTGCTGCAACCACAGCCATGCAAAACTTAAAAAACTGTGTGGAAGAATTAGGGATTGATTTTGAAGGAATTGTTTTTCAACCCTTAGCTTCCTCCCTGGTTACCCTCAATGAGGATGAAAAAAACTTAGGCGTTACTTTAGTCGATATGGGTGCACACACAACAGATATAACGGTTTATCATGGTGATGCAGTGCGATACTCAAGTGTGATTCCCATTGGGGCAAATAGTATTACAAATGATATTGCTGTCATGCTCCAAATTGGACTGGAAACGGCTGAAGAAATAAAAATTAAGTATGGTTCGGCAAAGGCTTCACTGGCTTCCTCAGAATTAAATTTCGATTTACCCGTTAGTAACGGTGGACCAAAACGTAGTATATCTGAGCATGAAGTATCTCGATATATCGAAGCCCGCATGCAAGAAATTTTCCAACTCATTATCAGGGAGATTTCCAAAGCAGATGTAAAAGGCAAACTTACATACGGTATTGTATTAACTGGCGGTGGTGCACAACTTAGAAATCTCGGTGCATTGGCGACAGAAACAATGGATTTAAAAGTTAGAGTAGCTTCACCCACAAACATCACCGGTATTAAAGAAGTGGCTGAAAATCCAGAATATACTGCAGCCCTTGGTCTATTATTATGGAACACACAATCAGATGATTTTAAAAATTCAACCCAAGAATCAGCACTCACTTTAAAAACCGTTTCACATAAAATAAGTGCTTGGTTTAAAGATTTTTTTTAGAGTAAACCCACAAACCAAAGGAGAATAAAATGCTATTTGAATTCGATAGCTTATCAGAACAGAAAGCCAAACTAAAAGTCGTAGGCATTGGAGGTGCTGGAGGAAATGCGGTAACACGCATGATTACATCCGGTATGGAAGGTGTTGATTTTATTGCCATCAATACGGATGCCCAAGACCTCGACAATAATCCATCCGAGCATAAGATACAAATCGGAAAAGATCTTACAAAAGGATTAGGTGCCGGTGCGAAAGCAGAAGTTGGACTAGAGGCTGTGGAAACGGATCAAGATGCGATTCGTACATTATTAGAAGGTGCTGATATGACGTTCATTACGGCAGGAATGGGAGGCGGAACTGGAACAGGAGCGGCTCCAGCCGTAGCACAAATATCCAGAGAAATGGGTATATTGACTGTTGGGATTGTTACCCTTCCCTTTAAATTTGAAGGTCCAAAACGCTTAAACCGCGCAATGGCAGGCATGACCGAAATGAAGAAAAATTGCGATACGGTTTTGGTTATCCCAAATCAAAAACTCATGTCAATCGTTGATAAATCAACAACATTGAGTGATGCGTTTAAATTAGCTGATTCCATTTTGCATCAAGCGGCAAAAGGTATTTCGGATTTAATCAATGTTCACGGCATGATAAATCTGGATTTTGCGGATGTAGAAACCATTATGAAGAATATGGGAGAAGCCATTATGGGAACAGGAATAGCTTCAGGTGAAGAGCGTGCTGTTTTGGCTGCTCAACAGGCCATCTCATCTCCATTGCTTGATGATGCCACAATTCGCGGTGCACAAGGCGTCCTTGTGAATATTACGGGTGGTGCGAATCTCACATTGCACGAAGTGGATGAAGCAACCAGTATTATCTTTGAAGAGGCGGGTCCTTCAGCGAATATCATTTTTGGAGCTGTAGAAGATCCTAAATTAAAAGATGAGATTCGTGTGACGGTTATTGCGACTGGATTTAATAACATGGAACCTGTAGAGGATATTTTAGATTCTCAGGAATCAATGATTAGGCCAACTCAACAGACATCTGTGTTATCAGAACAAATCAATGCGCCATTATGTAATCAGAGAGCAAGGGGACAAGACACAGTGGCTCAACCTCTAGTTGAAAAAAAATCAACTTTCGTGTTTGATTCAACCAAACCAACGCCCATTGTTTATGGAGATAATTTAGACGTGCCTGCTTTTCTTCGAAAACAACATGAATAAAGCTTAACTCTGTTTGTGATTACTCTAAATGAAAAGCCTCTACAAATTTGTGGGGGCTTTTTAATTACTAATTTTCAGTTGAAATGACCGAGAAAGGTTAAATCCAAAATAGAGGACACCCGTTTTCCATTCTCCTCTGGTTTCTGAAATGTAGGCACGTTCAAACATACCTTGCGAATTTGTTACATGAAATTGAAAAACATGTCCTCCTGTTTCTAAATCAAAACCTATTGAAAGACTATTGTTAAAATCTTTAGAAAAATCTCCAACACGAAGACAATACTCACCGTTAAAAGTAACCCAATTATTTATTTTTAAGCGTCCGCCTAAACCAATAGCGTAAGTATCATTGAAATCTGTACTTTGATTTACAAAATTACGGTGTAAAAACGTGGGCGCAACTTCAAAGGAAAAATATTTAGATATTTTTTTTCCAACAATGAATTGATGAACATAGCTTAACCTATTCTGAAAATAGTTTTCCATTGTAGGGCCTGTTTCTTCTGTATCAATAAAAACAGATGTGTAATAAACCACAGAAACGGGAAATCTTTGTTTACCCATTTTTTGATGCCTTAGCCTCACTTTTGTAAAGATTTCGTATGTTTTTTCATATGAATTTCTCCCAAAGCCATAAGCTATTTTTTCATTTTGTCCATATTGAAAATCAAATCGAATTTCGGCTTCATCTAATCCAAATAAGGTATATAAACCCTGATTAACTGCACCAAACCGATGTGCAATTATAAACTGAAAAACGCCCGGATTTGGAAGTTCAACAGATTGAAGATTGATAATCCGCGTTCCTTTAAAAATGTCTTTAACCATACTGGATGGTGGGCTTAATTCAACAAGATCATCTAATAATACACTTTGCCCTAAGAGAAAAGATTGTGCTACCCATAGTATATTAATAATAAACTTTCTCAATTTTGTTCCCTTAGCTTTACACTAATTTCAACTTGAACACGTTCTGCAATGTTATGAAATAATATTTTGGGTATTTGAATCCCATAATCATTTAGTTCAATCTCAAAAGAAGCTGATCCTGAAATTTTTCCCTCTATATTTTGAAATGTTCCAAACGCATTAATCTTCTTTTCTACACCATGAATTTTCATCAATCCCGAAAGAGAGACTGAAGTACTGTCTACTAATCGGATTGATTCCCATTGATTAATTTTCCCCTGAAAAGTGGCATTTGGATATTTGTCTGATTCCATATAGTTTTCATTAAAGTGTTCCTGCATTAATGATTTTTCAAATCGAAATTTTTTGATAGGTATTAGAAATGCCACTTCTCCAGTATTCATATCTAATAAACAAGATACATTATTATTTTCAGCATATATATCTTCCAATGGAGCTTTAGAGAAAAAAGATACAAATCCATTTCTAGAAATATAACGATT
>JABHGY010000116.1 GCA_018671775.1 Fidelibacterota bacterium | reverse complement strand
TTTAAAAAATACCAACATTCAATCTATTGTTTCCTAATCATGAATGTGGAATTATGACTTAACAAATGAAAAATATGGCATCTCTAAAAGAAGTGCATTAAATAAAGGGATTAAAAACGGGAAAAAACCAGAGGGCTTATTATCAAAAAACGAAGGATTAACCTCATACTCATAGTGTTAAACTGTATTGAATTTTTCTTGTTCTTCCATAAGTTCTAAATATTCCAGCTCTAAAGTATTCATTATTTCCATGGCATTTTGGAGTTTTTCATAATCTTCAGCATAATCGGGATTTTGGATGATAAGCCGATTGGTTTCGATTTCTACTTCTATCCGTTTAAATCGTTTATCTATCCAAGCTAAGCGATTTCGGATTTTCTTCCGTTCTTTATAATCTGACTTGCCTTTAGATTCAGTTTTTGTTTTTAGGTTTTTGGGCTTTTTCGATTGCTCTTCCTGCTTTTTCCATGCATAGTAATCATAATTACCATCGAATAAACGAATACTGCCATTTCCGACTTCGCAAGTAAGATTTGTTACGTGATTCAAAAAATGACGATCGTGAGAAATACAAACGATAGAGCCTGTAAATTGAGAAAGTGCTCTTTCCAGAACGTTGCGTGTCATCATGTCCAAATGGTTTGTTGGCTCATCCAACAAAAGCAAATGTGCCGGCTCCACCAACATCCTTGCCAAGGCGACTCGTGCTTTCTCTCCACCAGATAAAACTTTAATCAATTTATCAATTTCATCGCCAGAAAACATAAAGCTACCCAAATAGCTTCTGATGTCTGTTTCACTCCAGCCTGGGCTCACTTTTGCGATGGACTCATAAACCGTATCCTGTGGATCTAAAGTTTCCAGTTGATGCTGTGCGTAGTATGCGTAATCCACATTTGCGCCAATTCGAATTGCGCCCGATGTAAGATTCTCTACCCCAGCCAACAATTTTAATAAGGTAGATTTCCCGGCGCCATTATGTCCAACCAATCCGATTTTTTGCCCGCGTTCAATGGTAAGATTCATCTCATTAAAAACTTCAAGTTCATCATATCGTTTGTTTACATTTCGACAAGAAGCAATATTTTGTGGGGAACGACTAGGCTGAGGCAATCTCAAACTCATGGAATAATTTTGTTCAATCGGTACTTCAATTTTTTCCATCTTCTCAAGTTTTTTGACTCGACTTTGCACTTGAGTAGCCTTGGTATTTTTAGAACGAAATCGTTCGATAAATCTTTCCGTATCTTTGATCTCTTTTTGTTGGTTTCGAAAAGCATTTTTATGTTGTTCTAATCGTAGAGCTTTTTCTTCCAAATATTTTGTATAGTTTCCATGATATAAGGTTACCTTTCTCAATTCAATTTCCAAAATTGTATTAATGGATCTATCCAAAAACGCCCGATCGTGACTAATCATAACCAAGCCACCTTTCCATTCAGCTAAAAATGATTCTAACCAAAGGGTCGCTTCTAAATCCAAATGATTTGTCGGTTCGTCCAAAAATAAAATATCTGGCTCTTGCAATAAAATGGAAGCCAAAGCAACGCGCATTCGCCATCCACCGCTAAACACATCCATAGGTTCAGACATTTTTTCATCCGTGAAGCCCAGTCCGCCTAAAATCTTTTTTGCTTTTTCTTCTAAAGTCCATCCGCCCAAGGCCTCGAATCGCGTTTGCACTTCTCCCAGTTGATTGACCAAGTCCATCTTTTCAGGACATTGAGCAATCTCTTGAGATAAGGACAGCATTTTTCCTTCCAAGTTTCGAACCTCTGGAAAGGCAGAGAGCACTTCTTCTATTATTGAAATGGAAGAACCAGCGACAATATCTTGGGCAAGATATCCAATTGTCGTTGATTTTCCCAATTGAACATTGCCCGAATCGGGAGAGGTTTTCCCCAGCATGATGCGGAGAAGTGTGGTTTTACCCGAACCATTTATGCCCACCAATCCCGCGCGCATACCTCGTTTTATGGCGATATTTACATTATTAAATAAATCACCATCAGGAAAGGATTTAGAAATACTATCGAGACGAATCATATTGTATTAATGGTGGGAGATTTAGAAACTTGTCCTAGGATTTTGTCGCCATGAATCTCTCTTAGTTTGATTGATTGAATGGTATTGGCCATTTCAGATGGACCATCCATTTCCACTTGAATGTAGTTATCAGTATAGCCCCGTAATTTTC
>JABHGY010000115.1 GCA_018671775.1 Fidelibacterota bacterium | reverse complement strand
TTTTAATCGCTTTAAGTATTGGACTGATTCGATGGATGAAAATTGGCTTGGAACAGTCGCTCATCATTGGAACCATCCGCACCTTTCTCCAATTGGGATTGATGGGCTACGTGCTTACTTGGTTCTTCACGCAAGACAATTGGCTTTTTATGGTTTGCTTGATTTTGGGCATGATTTTGATCGCAGGATTCGAAGGAACGCGTCGACAAAAAGAATACAAGATTCCCCATCTTTTTTGGATTTTGACCGGTTCCATATTAACCGCTGTTCTCATCGTTCTTGGGATTATACTCAAATTTATTTTGGATGTAGAGCCTTGGTTCTATCCTTATGCCATGATTCCCATCGCTGGAATGATTATTGGCAATGCGTTAAACTCTTCCACTTTGGCAGTGAACCGATTTATCGGTGAAATGAAACATCGGGAACACGAAATTGAAATGCTTTTGTCATTGGGTGCAAGCCCAAGAAATGCAATTGATGATGCGATGAAATCAGCCCTTCGAGCAGCACTTTTGCCAAATATCAATGGACTCATGATGGTGGGATTGGTTCAACTCCCGGGCGTGATGACAGGACAAATTTTATCTGGCGTGGATCCACTGATTGCGGTGCGATATCAAATTATGATTATGTATATGTGGATAAGCACCGTAGCTATTACAGATATTTTGGTCTTACTCCTTGTCTATCGGCAATTTTTTACGGAAAAAGCTCAGTTGAAAAAATCTTTATTGAGGTCTGCCTTATAATTTTTTCAAATTCAAAATCCATTCAATTCCCCCAATGTGGGGGATGACAGGGGGTTCAATAAAACGCTTCTCTCCCTGAATTCAATTTTTTTATAATTATCCCACTTGAATCATATTCTTATCTGAAAATCTATCATTTTACTATTAACCCCATCTAAATCTTCCCCACATTGGGGAAGACTGTAATGATTGTTTTATCTGTTTATTCAATTTCATATCTTTCCTTTAATTCATCCACTTTTTCACCAATAGAATTAATGACACCTTCTATATTTGTTAAGACTTCATCATTGTTGTATCTGATTACAGTTAATCCCCAGTTCAATAAATCATTAGTTCTCACTTTATCCTTTTTAGTGATTTTTGGGTCGTAATGATGTCCACCATCAATTTCAATAACTAAACCAATTTCTAGACTGAAAAAATCAACGATATATCTGTTGATCGGAACCTGTCTTTTAAACTTGACTCCTAATTGTTTTTCACGAATATAGCGCCAAACGATCAATTCGTGTTTTGTCATATTATTTCGTAAATATCTTGCTCGCCCGATTGCACCTTTTGGGTATTTTGGTAATTCGCTATATCTTAAAGTCTTTTTCATTTTGATAATTTCTTCAAATTCAAAATCCATTCAATTCCCCCAATGTGGGGGATGACAGGGGGTTCAATAAAACGATTCTCTCCCTGAATTCAATTCTTTTATAATTATCCCACTTGAATAATATTTTTATCAGAAGGACTGTAAGGCTTTTCCCATATTTGGGTTTCGCCCAGCACGAGCTAGTAGAGAAAACTTTTTTATTTTTTAATCGGCTTTTTTTCCTTGATTTGCAACGGCTTGGATGGATGCTTGAATCGCATCTTGATTGCCTAAATAATAATGTTTTATGGGCTTTAGGTTATTATCTAATTCATAAACCAAAGGAACACCCGTAGGAATATTGAGACCTAAAATATCTTTGTCAGAAATATTATCTAAATATTTCACTAAAGCACGAAGAGAATTTCCATGTGCCACTATCAATATTTTCTTTCCAGCTTCAATTTCTGGTTTTATTGTTTCTAACCAATAGGGTAGGAATCGCTCTACTGTATCTTTTAAGCACTCAGATGCGGGTAAATCTCTTGAATCCATTTTTTTATATTTCGTATCAAATTGAGGATGTCGTTTATCGTCTAATTCTAATTTGGGCGGGGGTATGTCGTAAGATCTTCGCCAAATAAGCACTTGCTCATCCCCATATTTTTCGGCGGTTTCTGCTTTGTTCAATCCTTGTAGCGCACCGTAATGGCGCTCATTCAATCTCCAATTATATTCAATGGGAATATTGTTAATGCCCATTTCTTCTAAACAAATATCCAACGTTTGGGTGGCTCGTTTTAGAACTGAGGTATATATTTTATCAAAATGAAAATTGTCTGATTTTAATATTTCACCTGATGAGCGAGCCTCAGATTCTCCTTTTTTAGTCAAACCAACATCAGTCCAACCCGTAAAACGATTCTCTAAATTCCATTGACTTTCTCCGTGGCGGAGCAAAACAAGTTTAATCATTTTTTTCTCACTTAAGTTATGGTAGAAATTCCAAAGCCCATTTTTTAATCCAAAGATTTATTTCTGTCTATTTTAATGAATTTTTTGGGAAATTCGGTGATTCCCTCGAGCTCTTGAATTTTCATCCACAAAATATCTTTTGGATTTTAGTTTGATGGTATGGAATTTCCGCACATCATAACGGCAGAACAACTGTCGTTTAACTCATGAATAAACAAAACAAGGAGAACCTCATGATACGATCAACTCGGATACTTGCGAGTTTCATTGTCCTTACATTCACTTCATTCCTATTTGCACAAATGACTGTATCTGGTACAGTTACTGCCGCAAATTCAGGTGCGGCTCTTGCAGGAGCAAATGTAGTTGTGGACGGAACAGATCAAGGAACGGCCGCTGATGCAAATGGTGCATTTACTTTAAGTAATGTTCCAGCAGAAGCAACTATTACCGCCTCTATGATTGGTTATACGAACCAATCAAAAAGTGCCGGTGCAGCGCTCAATTTTACCCTAGAGCAATCTGCGCTTGAAATGTCTGCGCTTGAAGT
>JABHGY010000114.1 GCA_018671775.1 Fidelibacterota bacterium | reverse complement strand
GTCGTAGCGGGGAGAGGATTTGAACCTCTGACCTTCGGGTTATGAGCCCGACGAGCTACCAGACTGCTCCACCCCGCGATCGTTTGTTTTTTTATCTGGTAAAAAGCATTTCATTTATCAATATAAATGGTTTAAAAATGCCGAGAAAATTAATGGGTTTAAACCCCGATTACAAGACTACTTTAATTCAATTTCAAGATAAATAGGCATGTGGTCAGAATAGCCACCTAACAATCGGTTTCCAGCCCAAAACCTGAATGGATATCCATCGTATTTTCCCTCATGTTGACGATACTTTTCCCCATCAAAAATAGACACTGATCCTGGGCGCAGTCCCCATCCTCGATTATCCATAAGTCCAGGACTCACAATCAGATGATCATACACCATATCTTTTCCTCCATATTTATAGGTACTACCTTGAGGATTTCGATGAAAAGCTTCCATCACATTCCATAAAATAATATCATTTTTCCCGAGTTTTGAAGAATCCAAAGACGCACCTAAATGCTTCTTTACAGATGGGTCCGTTGGTTCATCATTTAAATCACCCATCACAATAATGTCTGCAGATGGCTCTTTAGCTATAATTTTTTCCACTTCCCTCCGAAGTATTTTTCCTGCAGACGCTCTCAATGGAATTGTTTTTTCAACGCCACCATATTTAGAAGGCCAATGATTCACAAAAACATAAAAGGGATGTCCGTTAGATTCAATTTTTACTAATAAAATATCTCTGGTTTTTCCTCCGCTTGGCAATAATACTTTAATGGGTTTTGAGTCTTGAATGGATACTTTCAGCGGATCATAAAAAAGGGCCACATCAATTCCACGATTATCAGGCGAATCATAATGAACAATTTCATAATTTCTCACATGACACGCTTTATTCCATCGTTCTAACATATCTCGATTTTCCACTTCACATAAACCGAAAATATCAGGATTGATTTTTGTTAATACTTCAGATAGGTTTTTCAATTTAAGCGACATGACTTCTGGTGTCATGGCTTTACTTCCACCAAGTGCGAATTCGCCATCGTTCACACCTGCATCGTTTGTTTCATCAAATAAATTTTCTACATTCCAAAACCCAATTCTCAGGCTATTAGAATCAGACGCAAGCACAAAATGGATCAAAAAAATGAAACTGAACATATATTTTAACTTTTTACTTTGAGCCGTATCAAACATAATGGGAACCTTTTTTATTTTGTTGTGTTGAAAATATCGTGAGGCAGGCGAATTCTTTTAAACTATCTCCTTGATACCCTCCTTGGTATAGAATCGTCTGTCTCTTTTTTTTATTTATTTTTTGGATTGAGCGTCCCTTTTCCTTGCGTCACTTCTCTTACCGCCAATATCCATTGATTGACTGAATCAAATGAAAGTTCTACTGTCCAATCAATTGTTTCTATCGTCTGGTCCTCAATTATTTTTCCCTTTAATTGAGCTAACTGAGAAGATAAAACGCCATAATAGTCCACCGGGGCACTCAAATGATATTGGACTTTATCATGGAAAGGAATGGGTTTCACAGAGGAAATAGTATCATTCGCTGATTTTTCGTAAGCATCAATAAGTCCTCGTTTCCCTAATTTTATTCCACCAAAATATCTGATCACAACTAAACCCACATTCATAAAATTGTTTTGTTTTAATGGATTCAAAATAGGAAGTCCAGCCGTTCCGCTTGGTTCTCCTGCGTCGGAACAATTTTCTTCAATCACGTGGGCTTTCTGAAATCGATAGGCCCAGGCTAAATGTTTTGAATCGTGATATTCTTTTTTCAGTGATTTAAGTTGCTTGCGGAAATCCTGAATAGATGAAATGGGGAAAATTCGTCCAATAAATTCAGATTGCTTTTCTTTGAAAGCCCGTGATCCTGTTTCTTGAATCGTTCGTTTCAAGACTTTCTGAAAGAAATACGAAGGGGAACGCCCACCATATCAAAGCTATCCCGAAGCGAATTTTCCAAATGGCGTTTATAATGTGTTGGAATAAATTTGGGATAGTTAGTATAAAAAGCGAAAACAGCAGGCGCACGATGCACTTGAGAGACATATTTTAATTTTATCAATTTTCCTTTTTCAGCTGGAGCTGGGCTACGTCTGGTAAATTGGGTCAAAAATTCATTCAACTTTCGAGTGGAATGAATGACGCGTGATCTTTGATATACTTCATCGGCTGTTTCTAAAACTTTATGGATGCGTTGATGTGTATCTGCCGAAATAAACAAAATGGGATAATGACTTAAAGATCTAAATTGGTATCGAATTTCATCCTCAAAGTCTTTCATTGTATTCGTCTCTTTTTCAATTAAATCCCATTTATTGACGATAAAAATCAGCCCTTTCCCTTTGTCAATTACATGATCCACTATCGCTTTATCTTGTTTTCCAAAGCCTTTTTCTGCATCAATGAGCACCAAGGCAATATCACATTGATCAATGGCTTTGTGAGCACGAACTAAACTATAATACTCAATTTTATCCGTGATTTTAGACAGCTTACGTAAACCAGCTGTATCTACCAAAATCAAATCTTTTCCATGCCATTTTAGGTGGGAATCAATGGCATCTCTTGTGGTCCCAGCGATAGGGGTAACGATAGATTGTTCTCGTTTGAGTAGGGCATTTGTTAAGGAAGATTTTCCAACATTGGGCATTCCCACAATGGCCAATCGAATTGATTCATCTTCTACTTCACTGCGATTTTCTTCACTCAAACCCAAGAGCGAAATAATTTCATCCAATAAATCGCCAGAAAAACGTCCACTTAAAGCGGAAAGCGTCATGAGCTTTTCAAATCCCAATTCAAAAAATGCATTCATTTGATGATCGTCTTTTAAGGAGTCACATTTATTCACAGCCAATATACAGGGCTTGCCCATCTCTCGAATAAATTGTGCCAGTGTCCGGTCGCTAGCCGTAGGACTCTCTCGTCCATCCACCATGAATAAAACCATATCCGCTTCTGCCAATGCCATTTCTGCTTGTTCACGAACGGCCGCATTAAAAACATCAAAATCCTCAGGAATGTATCCTCCCGTATCCACAAATCTCAAAGCAAATCCTGTCCAATCCATCGTTCCATAAATTCGGTCTCGCGTAATGCCTTCTTGAGCGTCCACAATCGCCTGACGTTCACTCATCACACGATTAAAAAAAGTAGATTTTCCCACATTGGGACGGCCAACAATTGCAATTAAAGGTGTCTTCATTTTGTCGTCTCCCACAGGTTAAAAGTGAGTCCAAAAGGATCTTTCATATAACAATCTTTCCCTTTTCCTTCCCATTTTATAACTTTACATCCATGGGATTTTAAATACGCTCTTGCTGTATGCAAATCATCAACATAATATTCCATAACAAGAGGGCTCATATTTGGATTTTCCTGAACAAACATGGTGATTGGACCATTTTGTACTTCTACATGCGTCTCATTTTTTTTGATGTTCAAACCCATAACAGATTGATAAAATGCCACAGATTGTTCCCAATTTTGAGAATTGAGCGCTATATTTTTGCTCATGCGAAATTCAGGAGATTGCTTTTTTGATGTTTTCATAGAGCCGAGAATTTACGGCTTTTTTATAAGAATCAATTCTGAGATATATCTAATTTTTTAATTCGCTGTTGATGCCGTCCGCCACCGAAAGGTTCGGATAACCACATCTCAATTACATCATAAATTTCTTTTTCTGTCATAAACCGTGCACCCAATGACAAAATATTAGCATTATTATGTTCTCGAGAAAGTTTCACAATTTCTGCTGGTCCATTATAAAAAACGGCAGCACGAACGCCTTTAATGCGATTGGCCGCCATGGCTTCTCCTTGTCCCGAACCACCCAAAATAATCCCGCAACTTTCTGAATCTGCCGCAACAGCCTTCGCGCAGGGAAAAATAAAATCAGGATAATCATCCAAAGCATCGTATTCGTGAGCTCCGTGATCCATTACGTCGTGACCTTTCTCGATTAAATAATCACGAATAAGATTTTTTAAATCAAGTCCTGCGTGGTCTGTTGCAATATGTATTTTCATTATAATAATTTTTCCAAAGCTTGTCTAATTTTTTTCTCAACTTGATTTGGTGTAAATCCAAATGCCTGCTCCAAATCTTTAGCCGGTGCGGATGCGCCGTAATGGTTAATCCCAATGGATAGCCCATTCTGTCCAATGTATTTTTCCCAACCAAATGTGATGCCCGCTTCCATGGATATTTTCATGGCACCGCGAGATGGTAAAATCGACTGTTTATATTCATCAGATTGTTGGTCAAACAATTCCATGCAAGGCATACTCACAATACGAATTTGTTTGTCTTTCATCTGTTCTGCTGTTGCCATTGCCAAGGAAACTTCCGATCCTGTCGCCAAGAAAACAAGTTCCGGCTTTCCTTCACAATCTTGCACAATATAGGCGCCTTTAGACACTCCATTTGAGACATCATCTTGAGATAAATCCAAAACAGGCAAGCCTTGTCGCGTTAATAAAAGTGCCGATGGTGTTTTCTCATTCTGAATGGCAAGTTGAAAACAAGCTGCCGTTTCTTTTCCATCTGCGGGACGAAATACATGATAATTTGGAATCGTTCGCAAAGACATAGCATGCTCAATCGGTTGATGCGTTGGTCCATCTTCGCCCACATAAAAAGAATCATGAGTAAATTCATGAATCACTCGAATCCCTTGAAGCGCCGCGAGTCTAATGGCCGGACGTTCATAATCGGCAAAGACTAAAAAGGTTCCCCCAAATGGAATCACGCCCCCATGAAGTGCCAAGCCGTTCATAATCACAGCCATGGGAAATTCCCGAACGCCAAACGCTAAGTTTCTACCTTTTGGATTCTCATTTGAAAAATCCTCATAGGCTTTTGCGAAATTTCCCGTGTAGTTGGATGGTTCCAAATCAGCAGAACCGCCAACGAGATATGGCAATTGAGTGGCAAAATGATCTAGCGTAGTCCCAAAGGCTTTGCGAGTAGCGATAGAATCTCCAGCTTCAAATTTGGGTAAAGTAAATGAAGGTAATTCTTCGCCAAGCGTTTGGTTCCATTGTTTTTTTAAATCGGGATTATTTAGTGTTGAATTTAAATTTTCTTTCCAATTTTGAACTTCTTCTCTCAGATTAGAAAATCGTTTTTGAAAATGATCGATTGCTTCTTTTGGCGCATAAAACGCCTCGACAGGAAGTCCCATTTTTTCTTTGCTCGCATCAATCTCTTCCTGTGGTAAAGGGGCGCCGTGGGTTTCGTGGTCCCCTTCTCGTGTGGCGGTGCCTTTTGCCATAGTTGTTTTTCCAATAATGAGACTGGGCATATCAATTACTTTTGCTGTTTCAATGGCGTTGCGAATATCCTCATGGTTATGCCCGTCAATTTCGCGAACATTCCATCCCATGGACTCAAAAATGCCCACATAATTTGTGGAATCCGCTCGACCCACGTTCCCTGAAATTTGCGCATTATTGGAATCGTAATACAAAATTAATTTCCCTAAACCCCAATGCCCAGCTAAAGCGGCTGCACCCAGAGCAACTGGCTCTTGTAAATCCCCATCCCCTGCCAAAATATATGTAAAATGTGAAAGGGGACTTTCCCCAGATTTATGATCAAATGCGTGATGAAGCATTACTTCGGCAAGTGCCATTCCGATGCCCATACCCACGCCTTGCCCCAATGGTCCGGTTGTGCATTCCACACCTGGAATTTCTAACTCAGGATGTCCTGGCGTTTTACTTTGGAATTGACGAAATGATTTCAAATCATCTAAAGTCATTTTTCCACTCATAAATAATAATGAATATAGAAGCATGGATTCATGTCCTGCAGAAAGAACAAATCGATCTCGATTTTCCCAATCGGGATTATCTGGATCTAAACTCAAATATTCGGAAAAAAGGATATATGCAAAATCAGATGAAGACATGGCGCCACCGGGATGTCCTGAATTCGCCTTCCGAACCCCATCCATGATGAGTCCTTTCATGACGTTTATGGTAAAATCGTCCTTATCCTCTTCTCTCCATTCTTGAAATGAATCTAAGTCTTCGTATGTTCTCATTTTTCCTTTATTTGATAAAATGCTTTAATGGTTTCAACGGGATTTTCAGTGCCAAAAACAGCAGAGCCAGCTACAAGCACATCTGCACCTGCTTCTATAATTTCTTTTGCATTATGTAATTTAATACCACCATCCACTTCGATTAAAACGCGCTCCAAACAATTCGTATTTAAATACGCTTTTAATTTCGAAATTCTTTCACTAGATCCAGGGAGATATCCTTGGCCTCCAAATCCAGGTTCAACCGTCATGATTAAAACAAGATCTATTTTATCTAAAAATGGATATATTTCTTCAAGTGCCGTTTTTGGCTTTAATGATATGCCCACCTTACATCCGCACGATTTTATCAAATCAATTAATCCATCTGGATCCTCTGTCGCTTCGATGTGAAAGGTAATGAAATCTGCTCCCGCTTTTGCAAAAGACTCCACAAGCTTTTCCGGTTCCATGACCATCATGTGCACATCTAAAACTTTTTCTGTATGGGGCCGAAGGGATTTTACAACGGGCGGTCCAATGGTCAAATTTGGAACAAATTGATTGTCCATCACGTCCACATGAATCCAATGAGCCCCTCCTTCTTTACATTGACGAAGGGCTGTTTTTAGATCGGAAAAATCAGCAGATAATATGGAGGGGGCAAGTTTCATTTGGTCACTAAAAAGATGCTAATATTTATTTCTTGGTTTTTTCATTTTATTGATAATTTCACCTGTGAACAGATTGATATCCATTATTTGATCTCGATGGTTTATCGAAGAACGCCAAGAGCCTGTTAAGCGTAATAGGTTCTCGTCAAATTGAATATTTTCTGCATTGAGTGAGTCAATATGCCAAAGATATTCGCCGTTATTATTTATCATAACAATCTTTTCATGCCCATACCATTCCTGTTCTGGCGTTGTACTTGCATTTAACAGAATAAAATCACCAGAAATCGACTGTTTGAAGCTACAACTAGAAAAGACTGTATTTTTAGAAAAATTCCTAAAACTATATTCCCACATGTGTTCACCAAAGTTATCAAAAGCAAATAAGCCTACCATTCCTTTTGAATATCTGGCGTTCCCTCCTGAATAAAATGGACTAACATAAATTACGGTACCATCTGGGCTAAAACTTTTTTCAATCCCCAATGCACCAGGATTAAGCTTCACTCTTTTATTAATACCATAAATCGGATTATAAATATTAAAATTGGGTTCATCAGCTATTGTCGTTATAATGACACCTGAATCCGTTAAGGCTGATGTCACCATTTCTGCTTCTTTTTGTCCACCGTAATACTGATAATAAAAACGACCATCACTTTTAAACACTTTGATTATATCTTTTCGTCCTAAACCCTGATTCGTATAAAATGCTCTGAAATAATGACCTCGTGGACTAAAACCGATTACAACATTGATATCATGAAATACAATAAGCCTCATATCTGTGTTTTTTACATATACGGTATCATTCGATTGGTATGTTACAAGAGGGATGCCATAAACAGATTGGCTTGGCATTCGATATTTTATGGAATTATCATCACCAAATAGCGTGCTCACAAGAAAAGTGAATATATATAAAAATAGTTTATTCAAAATTAATGATTGAGGAAGACGAGGTAATAATATTTACTTTACTACTTCCCGAAATACACGTTTAAAATTATCACCCAAAATTTTCCGAACATCATTTTCCGAATAGCCACGCTCTAATAATTTCTCTGTTAGATGAGGCATTTTTGCAATCGTTTCTATGCCTGTGGGTAAAATCCCTACGCCGTCCCAATCTGCTCCAATTCCTACATGCTCTACACCAATCAGCTTCGCAATGTAATCAATATGGTCAACAACTCGATTAATATCTGGCACAATTTCCTGTAAAGCTTCTTGTCTAATTTCATTTTCCTTATACCAAAAGGCATCTCCATCTGGATCATATAATTTTGCCAGTGAATCAGATTTTGCTTTGAATGATTCTTTAACAATGGATGCTTTTTGTTCGTAAGTAGAATCAATATATCCTGGGTAAAAATTTACAAAAACAACGCCACCATTATCTTGGATTCCTCGTAATTGTTCGTCGTTTAAATTGCGGAAATGAGGACAAAGTTTATCTACAGAAGAATGAGATGCAATAATTGGTTTACTTGTTACTGCTAACGCATCCCAAAATGTTTGCTCGCCCGCATGAGAAACATCCACCATCACGCCCAATTCGTTACAACGTTTCACCACTTGTTTCCCAAAATCTGTTAAACCAATAAAAGCCAATGAATCCTCGTTTTGTGTCTCATCTTTTGCGGAAGTCGCCCAATCTGTGGAATTATTCCATGTCAATCCCAAGTAACGCATTCCTCGCCGATAGAGAGAATCCAATTTCCCCAAATCATTTTCAATAGCGTGCCCTCCTTCCACGCCAATCATACAGGATAAAATTTGATTCTCTTCATTTTGAATAATGTCTTCATACGTAAATGGAATAGCCCATTGATCTGGCACGCGAGCACATAAATCTTCTAGATGGGAAATCATCTCATTAGCACGATTAAAAGATTGATTTCCGTCATATTCATAAGGGGAAACCCAAATAGAAAAAATCTGCAAATCCATTCCCCCTTTTTTAAATTTGGGCAAATCGGAGTGACTTTCGGGTAAGTCAGTCAAAATATCTCTCCCGGTTAAAGAACGAAGCAAAACATCATTATGCGTATCTGCAACAAAGGCTTCGGTGTGTAAGGCGACTTGTTTTTGTCCACATCCAATCCATAGGATGAAAATGAATAAAGTTAATAATGCTTTCATATTACAAAGATTTTATTCTACCGCCATCTACGGGTAAATTGATTCCATTAATATAACTTGCTTGTTCCGATGCTAAAAAAGTTACAGCTGAAGCTGTTTCTTCTGGATGAGCAAATCGTTGAGTAGGGACGGATTGTTCAAATCGCTCCGTTATTTTTTCTGGTGAAATATTTTCTTTTTCAGCAATACGGTTAATGAGTGATTGAAGTCTTTCCGTATTTGTGAATCCTGGAAGAATATTATTGACGGTAATACCGAAAGAAGCACATTCTCCAGCCATTGTTTTAGCCCAACTAGCAACTGCCCCACGAATTGTATTGGATACGCCCAATCCTTCTAATGGCTCTTTTACGGAAGTAGAAATAATGTTAATAATTCGACCAAATCTCGCTTCTTTCATGCCGGGAAGAACCGCTCTAGTGATATTTTGATTATTAATAACATGACGATTAAATGCAATACGAAATGATTCCGCATCTTCTTCTACAATGGGTCCTGGAGGCGGACCACCAGAATTATTGATAAGAATATGAATGGGAAATGTTGTTTCTAAAAGTGTATTTACTTTTTCGCTCACGTCTTTAGGGTGATCAAAGTCTACACTTATATATGAATGTGATTGACTAAAAGAAGTATCTAATTCTGATAAAGTCTTTTTTAACGCTCCTTCATCTCGTGCCATGAGAATAATGGATGCGCCAGCCTTGGCCAATTGAATCGCACTTGCCCTTCCAATACCTTTTGAACTTCCACAAACAAGAGCTGTTTTTCCATCCAGACGAATGTTCAACGTTTATTCCTTATCTTTAAATAATTGTTCAGCTTTTTCCGCTGAAGTGACGATACCTTTAATCATGGCAGAGCTAAATCCTCCATGTTCCATTTGATTTAATCCGGAAATAGTAATGCCACGGGGTGTGGTGACTTTATCCACTTCAGATTCAGGATGATGATCCGAATCCAACAATAATGATGCTGCACCTTTTGCCGTTTGAGCTGCAATGAGAATCGAATCTTCCGCATGAAACCCAATTTCAGTTCCTCCTTGAGATGCGGCTCGAATGGCGCGGAGAAAAAAAGCTAAACCAGATGCACCTAACGCAGTGGCTGGCACCATCAATTCTTCAGGAATAACCAGTGTTTTACCAATATAATTAAATAATTGTTTAACTTTATTTAATCCGGCTTGATCAGAATCAGATTCAACAGATAAAGTGGTCATAGATTCCATAATTGCCGCAGCTGTATTTGGCATTACTCTAACGACTTGAACTTTTGGATTGATATACTTTCTGATTTGATCAATTCGAACACCTGTAACCACAGACACTAAAATATGTTTTTTTGGATCAAGGACTCCCGAAATTTCTTTTAATAATTCGACCATTTGCTGTGGCCCAACTGCCATGATAATACATTCAGACTTTTTGGTGGCTTTTTTATTATCTGAATGAATGGAAATATCCCATTGATTAAACTCTTTTAATGGATCCAATTGTCTCCGCGTGAGAGTTAATTCTTTTAAATTAACTTTGTCACAATCAGCAAACCCATGAGCGATGGATGAGCCAATATTTCCGCAACCTAAAATGGCAATTTTCATATTAATCCTATTTCTTTTCTATATTAATTAGGGGTGAAGTTTAATCCCATTCAAACCCGAGGACGAGACCTGTTCTTTGATCCACTTCCACAGAATTATAATCTTGAATCTCTGATACAAAATAATACAAAACGCGAAAAGCCTCTGAATCATCAATCCAAATTGAATCAGGATGCCCTAGCGTTTCAATCACTTGATCTTCTTCCGGATGCGCTCGTAGAAATTCCCAAATTTCATACCCGGTGATTAGGCCGGCAGAATACAGGGTCTCTGCTTCTTTTTCTGATAAACTATTTTTTGTAAGTGGCGGAGGGATTAGGCTTGGCCCCAAAGCACAGGCGCTAATAAAAAGAAAAAGAAGAAGAAATCTCATAGGAGAAAATACTGCATTTCTTTGATGAGATTCAAGAAATCACATCACTTTATTATGAAGATTTCAGTTGTAAGTCAAAGGAATACACTTAACTTTTATGTCCGAAAAATGAAATGAAAGGACTAAAATGTCAGATAAATTTGAAAAAGACCGTTTTTATTTAAATCCAGAATTTTTGGAAAGCTCTGATGCAAGATCCGTAAGAATCTTGTCAGAATATTACGGCCCCTTACAAAGAATCAAACGAAATAAGATTGAAGATACCATCGTATTTTTTGGCTCAGCTAGAATTCAGTCAAAAGAAATGGCAACAAAAGCTCTGAAGGACGCCTCTGAGAATCTTTCCAGTCAAGAAAAAAATCGACTTAAACAAAATCTCAAAATGAGTCGCTATTATGAACTCACAAGAGAATTAGCTTACAAACTCACAAAATGGAGCATGACATTAAAAAATTCCCACCATCGTTATATTATCACATCGGGTGGTGGACCCGGCATTATGGAAGCAGCAAACCGAGGTGCATCTGAGGCGGGCGGCCCATCTCTGGGCTTAACCATATCTCTCCCTCACGAACAATCAGGTAATGAATGGATATCGGATGACTTAAACCTAACCTTTCATTATTTCTTTATGCGGAAGTATTGGTTCTTGTATCTCGCCAAAGGATTAGTGGTTTGGCCCGGTGGATTTGGCACACTGGATGAAGTGATGGAGCTCCTCACCCTAATTCAAACTGAAAAAATAAAAAAACGTATTCCCATCGTTTTATTTGATGAGGAATTTTGGATGAATGTGGTCAACTGGGATTATTTGGTGGAAGCAGGAACTATTTCACAAGATGATTTAAACTTGTTTAAATTCTGCAACACGGTTGAGGAGGCTTTTGACTACACAACTTCCTTTATTTTGGAACATCAATTAAAAGGACCCAATTTTTGATTCAAGTTTTAATTTCATTATTAATACTGATATCAGGATTTCTTTTTGCGCAAATTGAACCTGTTTCCGATCTTCATTCTAACCCCTCTCGTGTTTGGGCTCTAACGAACGGAATGGTTCATAATGAGCCTGGCAGATTTCTAAAAAAGGCCACCATTATACTCCGGGATGGAAAAATTATGTCCCTCGGGCGTTACATTAAAATCCCAGAAGATGCATACGAAATCGATTTAGAAGGTGCCCATGTCTATGCCGGATTTATTGAGAGCTGGCTGGAAGTCAAAAAAACACAAAAAGACAAAGTCGCTCAAGAACATTGGAATGGAAAAATTCGCAGTGAATATCAGGTTTTGGATGATTTTAAGCCTGATGATACATTATTAAAAAGTCTCCATGCTTTAGGATTTACAAATGCTCATATTGTTCCAGAATCAGGTATTTTCCGCGGACAATCAGCGCTGGTGAGTCTCGAAAAAAGTCCTGTCTCTTTCAATGCTTCTGTGTCTCAAGTCTTAAATTTTGAATATTCTGGTTGGAGCGGAAAAGAATATCCCTATTCCCTTTTGGGTGCGATTGCCTTAATGCGACAAACATTTTACGACGCGAAATGGTATGAAGAAGCACAAGAAAAATGGAACACGTATCCAGAAGAGAATGAGCCGATCAAAGCAAATTTATCTCTAGCATCATTGGCAAAATCACGTCAAGCAAAAAAGCCTTTTACATTCATGACGCGTGATGAACATTACAGTCTTCGTGCTTTAAAGATATTAAATGAATTCAATCTAAATCCATGGCTGCTTGGGAATGGCTTCGAATATCGCAGACTCAAAGAAATCACAGAAATGAAGCCCTTTATTATCCATCCATTAGATTTTCCTGCCCAACCAAAAGTATTGGATCCAAATCGAGCTTTACAATATTCTACTGAGCAATTGAAACATTGGGATTTGGCAAAAGATAATATTACGCGATTGAACGAAACGGGCATTCATGTTGCTTTTTCTACGCATGGTCTCAAGAAAAAACCTGAGTTCAGGCAAAATCTGCAAAGCATTATTGATCGAGGACTTCATGAAGATAAGGCGCTCGCTTCATTGACAACGATTCCTGCGGAGAAAATGGGTTTGGAAAATTCTCTGGGGAAAATTTCTCCTGGATTTACGGCAAATCTTGTGATTGTAGATGGGGAATATTTTGATCCAAAATCACGAGTCGTCTCTTTGTGGATACGAGGAAATGAACACAAAATCGCCCCAAGATATTTACATAATTTTAAGGGGAAATGGTCCGTTTCTTTGAACGATTCTACTTTTACGCTCGATTTTTCTATTCTTAAAGGAAAAGGGGGGAAACCAGAAAAATTAAAGGGCATTTTTTCTTCAAAAGCTCATTCAGAAAAGCTCATTCAAATGGATATTTTTGAATCAAATATTTCCTTTAGCCTCAATGGCGTTCCTTTTGGATTTGATGGGATTGTCACGATTAAGGGTGACTTGAAAAAAGATCAACTATCCGGAATACTTTTAGATGCTTCTGGCAAAAACTTTGACTGGCAAGCTTCTCGGAAAAAAGAAAAAGCACCAAAACCACGAAAAAAAGATAAAGCCAGTGTGCTTGCTTTGGCTTATCCTGAAGGGGCTTACGGTTTTACTACAGATCCTGAGAAGCCCAATGCAATTTTAATTGACGATGCAACGATTTGGACCAGCGGACCCGACGGCATCTTAGAAGAATATGATATCTTAATTGAAAATGGAATAATTAAAAAAATGGCGCCCGATATTCGGGTTCCCAAGGGAAGCGCTTGGATTATCAATGGGCTTGGAAAACACATTACACCTGGATTAATCGATGCGCATAATCATTCCGCCGCCGCTTCCATTAATGAGGGTGCCCAAAGCGTTACAGCGGAAGTGCGTATGTCAGATGTCTTGGATGGAGACGACATTGCCCTTTTCAGAGAATTGGCTGGCGGATTAACAACAGCAAACATTCTTCATGGATCTGCCAATCCCATTGGCGGACAAAATGCAGTCATCAAACTCCGTTGGGGGAAAGCACCAGATGAGCTGATTTTTTCAGATGCACCTCAAGGGATTAAGTTTGCTTTGGGCGAAAATGTAAAACAAGCCAACTGGGAAGGAAGCCGATATCCTCAAACGCGTATGGGCGTAGAGCAAGTGATTCGGGATGCCTTTTTGGCCGCAGTGGCGTACAAAGAACGTCAAGTAAATTATGAAAAAAATGCTCGACTCCAACGAGTGAAAATCCCACCTCGCTATGATTTAGAAATGGAAGCTTTGCTTGAAATATTAGAGGGGAAACGTTTGGTGCATTGCCACTCCTATCGGCAAGATGAAATTATGATGCTTATAGAAATTGCAGATGAATTCGGATTTACCATTGCTACATTTCAACATGTTTTGGAAGGTTACAAAATCGCAGAAAAAATTCGAGATCACGGTGCGGGTGCATCCACATTTACCGATTGGTGGGCTTATAAATTTGAAGTCTATGATGCCATTCCTCATAATGCCACACTCATGGCAAAAAATGGTGTGAATGTCTCCGTTAATTCTGACAGTGATGAGTTGGCACGTCGCATGAATTTGGAAGCAACAAAAGCCATCAAATATGGAAATCTTTCTGAAGAAGAAGCTTTAAAACTTGTAACGATTAATCCAGCACAACAACTTAAAATTGACAAATGGGTTGGCTCATTAGAAGAAGGAAAAGACGCAGATTTTGTCGTTTGGGATGGTCCGCCTTTATCTGTATTTACCCAATGCGAACAAACTTGGATTGACGGCACATTATACTATTCTCTAGAAATGGCGAAGGCAATGGAAGCGCGTGACCAAGCACTTCGCTCAAGTCTCATACAAAAAATATTATCCACATCCAGTAAAGTGGACGGAAAATTATCCGTGCCAAATGGAGAAAAGCATCAAGGCCATTTTGACTGTAGTGTTTCGGATGAAGTCCGGTTTTTGGAGGTAAATGAATGAAACGTCTGCTTCAAATACTTTTACTGACTACAATCATTTTTGCAAACGACCAAATTCCAGGTTCGATTCAAAAACATCCCATTTTATTAAAAGGAGGCATTCTCCATACCATTTCTGGGGATGTGTTGCGGGGCTACGATTTGCTTTTTGCCAATGGTAAAATCATACGAATCGACGAAGAAATTATTCCCTCGCCTGAAACAGAAGTCATTGATATTTATAATACGCACGTTACGCCTGGATTTATTGTGCCGGTGAGTCAATTAGGCTTGGTGGAAATTGGACAAGTTAAGCAGTCGCGCGATTTCGCTGAAATCGGAAAATTTAATCCGAATGTTCGAGCAAATGTAAGCTATAACCCTGATTCAGAGATTATTCCTGTCACGCGTTCCAATGGCATTTTACTCGCGAATGTTGCCCCCTCTTCTGGGCGAATTTCTGGTCAATCTTCTCTCATGATGCTTGATGGGTGGACTTGGAAAGACGCTACGATGCTTCATCCCACTGCGCTTCATATCAACTGGCCAAATATGCGAATTCGTACCGGAAAAAAAGTGAAAGAAAAGGAAAAAGTCCAAAAAGAAAAAATTCAAAAGGAAATCCAAGCCTTGGACGATTGGGTTCGTAATGTGAAAGCCTATGAGCAACGCATCAGTGTTCACTTGCTTAAATCAGACGAAAAACAAATTCCCGATATTCGTTTAGCATCCATGATCCCCTTTATCAATGGAGAAAAACCTATTTTTATCCGAGCCAATGAAATTCGGCAAATTAAATCTGCGATTCGTTGGGGAAATAAACATCATCTCGACATTGTGATTGTGGGCGGACGAGATGCGTGGCGCGCTAGCGAATTGCTGGTGAAGTTTGATGTGCCCGTGATTCTTCAAAATGTTTTAAGCACGCCTATGCGTCGATTTGAACCCATTCACTTGCCTTATGAAATGCCTAAAATTCTTTCTGATGCGGGAGTTCAATTTTGTATTGCACCAAAAACTGGCTATCCACATAATGGAAATATTCGCAATTTACCTTACGAAGCAGCTATGGCGGTACGACATGGTTTGCCAAAAGAAGAAGGGCTTCGTGCCATTACACTTTCTGCCGCTGAAATTTTGGGTGTAGCGGATAAGATCGGTTCTTTGGAACCTGGAAAAGATGCCACTTTTTTCTTGAGTAATCGAAATCCATTGGAAATCACTTCATCCGTTTCAAAGGCTTTTATACAAGGTAGAGAAATAGATTTGGGTGACCGACAAAAATCTCTCTACGAAAAATATAAAGAAAAATATCGTCAATTGGGTAAGTTGGAACAATAATTTATACTCACCTTTTTTATTGTCTCAAATCTGCTGGCATTCAGACGCAGATTAGGAATTTATGCTTTGATTTATTCGTAGAATGAGATTCTTCTTCCTGTTGGTCGTCTGAATGACTTCATTTTTTTATTGTAAATAAACCGTTGTCATTCAATATTAACCATCATTCGGAGAAATCCTTTTAATGGCAGCAATGGTGAACTTCGTCTCTTTACCTCGAACTTCAAGTGTAAAATCTTCGCCAATCTTTTTCCCAATTATGGCTTGACCAAAAGGTGAATGGTATGTTACAATCCAGGGGAAAATGTCCAACTCAAATTCTATAGGGCCTAAAAGGTAATAATCTACGGCATCATCTTTACCCTCTTCCTGAATTATAACCTTAGTGCCAAATCCTACCATGTCGGTTTCAATTTCGTTATACTCGATGATCTTGAATGGCGAGTGGGTTTGCAATAATTGTGTCTTACGAATTATTAAACTCTGCTCCTCTCTGGCAGCGTGATATTCCCCATTTTCCTTAAGATCTCCATGACTAGCTGCGTCTCTAATCTTTATTGAAGTCTCTTTCTTTAATTTATCAAGAGATTCCATTTTTTCTTCCAATGCGCGGTGTGTATCCCGCAAAATCATAGTTGCCATTTTAATTCCTCGTATTTATTTGTTTTTAATTATGAAATCTATATTAATCAGTTTGAGTTGGATTATGCAAAATAATAACATAGCTTTTTTATATTACCTGGATTCAAGTACTAAGTGCGGCAGTTAATTCCATATCAAAAAATACTTCATTGGGTGTTTTGTACCCAAGTCTTTTTCCCCGCCTGAATGACACTTGGATAGACATGGTTTACACAATTTTCAGTATAGCATTTAATTTATTTTTCGCTTAAACTCATTTGTTCTTTCACATGTATTTGTTGCAGGGAAGTTCGTGAAAACCGAACACAGTCCCCGCTACTGTAATCGCCGAGTGGCTTTTTCATACCATGAGCACGTTTTTGCTTAGAAGGGAAAAAGTTTTATAGCGTAAGTCAGGAGACCTGGACAAAGCATGTATCCAAATAAAACTTTCGGGAGAAAAGTGATGGACAATTCGCAAACAAGATTGCCGTTGATTCAAAAAACTGATCCCTCTCATGTCGAGGGATTTCGTGCTTTATAAAACGTACCTCTTCTTTATCTTGGCTTCAGGATTATTGGGGCAAACATTTCATGTCCAAAATAAAAATGGAGACCCAATTCCTCACGCTTTTATTATTCACATACAAACAGAAAACTGGGCGCAAAGCAATACATTCGGGTTTACTCAATTTCCTTTTCAGCTGAAAAAAAATGATTCCCTCAAAATTTCGCGTTTTGGCTATAAAACACTTTTTACCACGGTCGAAAATGCAGAAAAAGGCATCATTCTACTTGTAAACCCACTTCAAATGAAAACAATTTTTTCTCGAGGGAAAAAGCACCCAGATACGCCGAATATTTTCCAAGAACACTCCTTTGAAAAGTCAGATAAAATGGGAGAACTAAATCATGAAAATATCTTAGTTACACTTCCAGGGATTTCTCTTAGAACTTTTGGCGGGCCCGGAAGCATTAGTACGGTAAGCATCAACGGAGGTCCTTCTACACAAACTCAAATCAAAGTGGATGATTTTAATCTGACCAATGTGCAGACGGGCGTAACAGATATTTCCCAACTGCCTTTGCCCTTTATTCAGAATGCTCGCTTGATGGCACCTGGCACAGAAAATCAAGGATCAGGAAGTCAAAATGGAACACTCTATCTCCAAACTGAAAATCGAAGTAATGCTTTTACCACATCTTCTGGTTCTTACGGACATCAATCTAATCATTTAATGCTGGCATTGTCTTCCAATTCAGTGCAGACCACTTTTTTAATCGGAAATAGAAATGAGCAGGGAAACTATCCCGTTACGTGGAAAGACCAATCGTTTGAACGTAAAAATAATCATTTCTCTCAAATTTTTATTAGCTATCATGCAAAGGCTTTTCTTAAAAAAAATCTTACGTTTCAACAATTAGGCTTGATTTCTGCTCAAAAGCGTGGTGTGCCTGGACTCCTTTGGTCTCCCTCTCAAGCACGGAGAAAAGATATGCTCTTCTTGCTTGGCTCTTCCTTTCAATGGATGTATAGTTTGGGGGATGGAAATTTTCAACAATTCGTCCGAACGTCTCTTGGAACATATCGCGATCCTACTTACGCCATTGATGCCGAGCATACAGTGGGTTCCATAGAATATGCCATAGAACAATCCATTCGTTTTACTTCAAATATCAAAAGTGTTTTTCGTGGCGAATTGCATCAAGAAGATATTGCCTCGTCCGTTTTTTCTCAAAACAGAGTCGATGCGGTGGAACAAATTGATATTCATTGGAATCCGATAAGTTCCATTAGCATTCATCCCTCTGTCCGACGAGATCATTCCAAAGCTTTGTTTGATCAAAGCACGAAAGGAATCAATATTTCGTATCAACGCCCTTTAAAAATATTTCATGATTTGGGTTTTACTTCTTCCTCCCATTTTCGCTACCCTACTTTTAACGATTTATTTTGGGAGCCAGGAGGGAATCCAGATTTAATGCCAGAAACTGGTAAACAACAATCCATCCATCTGCGGTTTAATCCAAAATGGATTGGGCAATTCCATATTCATTTGTTTTCATCAGAGACATATCAATTGATTCAGTGGGCACCTTTTTTGACTTATTGGAAGCCACAAAATATTGAACAAGCCAAACGAAAAGGCTGGACAGTCCGATGGAAATGGCAAAAAAACACCTTTCAAAGTCATCTCTCTTTGAGTGCCATCAAAACTGAAAATGGCATAAAGAAAAAACCCTTACGATATGCCCCTTCCCACCTTTGGACTTTTACGGCTGATTGGACGCCCAATGATTGGCATATTCATGGACAAATTCATGGGACAAGTTCTATGATTTCCACTTACAGCTGGCCTGACGATATTATCATTCCTGCTCACGCGCTGGTCTCCGCTTCCATGGGAAAATCCTTTTACACAAAATGGATGGAAATAATAACGGTTTTTTCCATCGATAATGCATCAAATATTCAATACGAATCTTCGAAAGGATATCCAGAAGCTGGACGTTCGTTTCGATTTACACTCACACTCAAAGCAAACAAAAAAGGTGACGTTTCCTCAAGCGTGCCGTAGAAAGGAAAAACAATCATGAAAAAAATAATCACAACAATCATTTTTACGCTAACAATCGTTTTAGGAAACGCCAGAGTATTTACCCTTTGTGAAGGAAATTATGGCACACCAAATGCCAGTCTTTGGTCAATTAATCAAAATTTTGATGGCGTTACAGGTCCCATTTATTGGAATGAGAATACCAATCCACTGGGAGACACAGGGCAATCTATGACAGTCGTAAATGATGAAAAATTATATATTGTTATGAACAATTCACACAGCATTGAAGTCTTGAATTTGGACGGATATGCCCAATCTTTCTTGACCTCCATTCCACTTCCCAGTGCTGGCCCGCGATATCTTATTGCAAATGGGAATACGGGCTATGTTTCCTGCTGGAATTTAAGTGCCATTCTGGTTTTAGATTTGGCTCAAAATACCGTAACAGATACAATTGCTGTAGGTGGAATGCCAGAAATGATGGTGATGCATGGTGGGAAGATTTACACATCGATTGCTATGAATAGCGACTGGAGTTCGTCTGACCGTGTCATTAGTATCGATGTATCTACAAAAGCTGTTGTTGATACATTTACCGTTGTTTCAGGGCCCGCTGCGCTTTTACTCCAAAACAATGCACTCTTTGTTGCCAGCACTTATTATGATGATATTTGGAATACGTATGCAGGAAATAGTAAAATTGATTTATCCACAGGTATCGTAAGCACATTTGATGCTGGAATGACATTCGATTTTGGTTTGGATTTATTGGAATTCAACAATCAAGTTTATCGTATTTATAATGGTGGCATTGCGCCATTGAGTGAGGATCTTTCCATCGATGTGGCTCAACAAATTGGTAATTTTTCTGGTCTTTATTCTGCTTCATCTGACGGAAACAATCTTTACTTCGGACTAACAGACTATGTCGCACCAGATGATTTAATTGTGACTGATTTAGAAGGGAATCAACTGGCTCAATATAATGTGGGTGCTTTACCTGGTTCCTTTGCTTTTGCACCAGCTTCATCTGTGAGTATCGACGATACACAAATCCCTAAAGCTGTTTCCATCTTATCAAATTATCCAAACCCATTTAATCCAGCGACCACGATTCGATTTTCTGTAGAAACCCAAGAGATCATCTCTCTACACATTTATGACATCAGTGGAAAATTAGTGGAAACACTTTTTGTTGATGCGCAATTTAATAATGGGAATCACGCTGTCCAATGGAATGGTAATGATGTGAGTTCTGGAATCTATTTTGCTATCCTAAAAAATAGCGAACACATTTGGACAAAAAAAATGACTTTGATGAAATAGAAAGAAGATTTTATAGAGACACGGTTTGTTTGGCATAATCGTGTCTCTACGCTAAACTTTAATATTATAAACGTGCAAATTTCACCAAAGCTTGAATATCACCCTTATCTGCTTTACGAACTGCTGACAAATATTTTTCACGTGCTTCGCCTCTGCTCGTAAAACTGCTTTGTCCCCAAGAAAATATCTTTCGCTTAAAACCATGTGAAATTAAAATATCAGCATATAGTCTAGAGTGCCTACCATTTCCATTTGCAAAGGGGTGAATGCTTACTAATCGATGTTTTAAACGAATCGCTATTTCGTCTTGTAAGTAAATATTATTTTCTATCCAATATTGACAATCATCTATCATCTTTGTCAATTCTTGGGGAATTTGGTATTTATCTATACCAAGATTTTTATTGCTCTGTCTAAATTTGCCAGCCCATTTCCATGTTTGACCAAACATTCGTTTATGCAGTTTTAAGATAAAGGATACAGAAACAATTTGTTCCATTTTAAAAACTTGCTTCATAGACCATTCAACCGCCGATTCAATATTAATCTGTTCAAATTCATCCAACTCTTGCTTGTTCGAAATTGTAGAAATAATCAAATCTTCCTTTTCTTCTTCAGAAAGAGGCGTTTGCCCAAAATCCGTCTCAATATTTAATCCCATAAGAATCTCGGCAGTTTTTCTATTAATTCTTGAGTTTTTTCTTCAATCGCTTTTTCTATCCGTTCTTCTGATGGTTTTTGATCTTCTAAATCCATCGAAACGGATGCTCGTTGAACAATTTCTGTTGCAAGATCTTTTGCCCGGCTTGCAATTATTTCATTCAATGATTCATGATTAGGAATAAACCCATAAACAAATCTCATATTAAGTGCAGATCCTATTTGACGAAGATTATTTAGCGTAATATTACCGTTTTTTTCTCGGTCTTCTATTTCCCAAACACTTTGCGAAGTAATAGACATTCGTTTGCCTAACTGTTTTAATGACATTTTCAATGCGGTTCGTATGGCATAAATCCAACCCTTCGGCGGAAGCGATACTTCTGCCAGTTCTTTGTATCTATCTATTTTTTCTTGGAGCTGATTTATTATTAAATTTTGTTTTTTCATAAGGTTATTCCCTGAGTAGTATATATATAATATAAGGCTATACCATTATTATTGTCAAGATTTATTCATGCTATATCCTGATTTATATGCCCCTACGTGCTATGGTATAAGATATCAATAAAAACATTTACCACAATTCAAATTTCTGTAAAGACACGTTTGGCATAATCGTGTCTCTGAGCTATAATTAAAACTCTAAAATAATCCCACCCACTGGAAATGTTTTAAATTGCCATGCAATATCGGTAGAACCATCTTCTAAATAAACTGTCTCCCACGGATTATCCCGATTGAATACATTCATAATATCCCAGAATGCAATCAAGTTCGTTTTTTTAAAATTAAATCGTTGTTGAAGCAAAATATCAAATCGAATGTAATTATCATATCGTTCCGTATTCCAGGGGTCGCTTGAATTAACGAACCACTCTCTAATGTTGTGATCATAAGATTTTGGGGTATAAGGTCGTCCGCCCATATATCGTAATTTAACGCCAATTTCATATTCATCTGCCGGAGCAATGGGAAGCCACGATGTCATTTTTGCCAACAATGTTTTTTTATGCTTCTGATACCACTCATATTCCATAAATCGGATTTTATAACCGCCCACCAGCGTTACCACATCTCCATAATCATAAGTCCATGGAAATTTTTCACCATTTCTCGGGTCCACGCCTTCTGCCACGGAATGAGACCATGCAAAAGATCCATACCAATTATTGGTGTATTTCTTTTGAATGAAAAATTCTATGCCATTCGATTCACCCTCTCCAATATTTACCAACATATTATAATCCAAACTATCTCTTCCGTCGCTACTTTCCAAAATGTCAAAGGCAATCATATTTTCATATTTCTTGGAATACACTTCAAAGATCATTCGTGTATCGGCACTCAAAAAATATTCGATTCCGCCAGCCCATTGGTCGGCATAATAATTTTTTAATAGTTTTGTATCTCCATTAGGCGAATTCAAATGGATATTAAAGGGCGATTGATAATACCTTCCACCGGAAATATTGAGTTTAAATAAGGATGAAAATCCATAAGAAATCCCTAATCGTGGCGAGATATTTCCATTTCCAGTATAGCTCACATTCTCATATCGTAATCCAGAAATAACTTCTAATTTATCTATCGGTTTAAAATTAATTTGAGCAAATACACCAGTCTTTACAAAATCTAAAATATTGTTCGTCTCCGAAGAATCATAAGTCCCAACGGTTGCAATAGATTCAAACCACAAAGAATCTTGATCAAAATAATCATTCCAAAAATCATCTTCGGAAATAAGCATAATAGGGGTGTTCGCAGATAATGCATAACCGTAAATATTTCTTGGTTCACCATGCCACCAATTGTCGTAATCCAATGAAATGGATTTGGCGTTAAATCCAAAACTTGTTTCCACTTTTGAATTGAATCGATACACCCAATCTCCTTTCAAAGCCATTTCCCATTCCGCATCATCTTGACCGTAATATTGCTGTTTTTCGCCATCTAATAAATAGCGATATACATCTGTATTCAGACCAACACGGTTACCGCTTAAAGAAACAATACCATACCCTTTTTTTGAAAATAAATTTTTGTATGTGAGTCCCATCGTTAATTGATTTGAATGAAAATCTACATTTTCTGCACTCCGGGTTTGGGGGTCGTCTTCGCCTTCAATGTTGATTTCGTCAATACCGCCAATGACATTAAATGATAATTTTTGTGTGGGAGAAATATGATAGGATATTTTCCCCTGACTCGTCCAATATTTTGGAATTGCCATAAGTCCGGAATTTTGAATCACAAAATCCAGAAACGAACGTTTTAAGGAAAATATATACGAACCTTTTTCCGTGAAAGGTCCTTCAAAGTTGAATCCGAATCCCGCCATATTAAAATTGAATTCAGATAAATGATTATCACGATTTCCATCTCGAAGCGTAACATCCATAACCGATGAAATTTTATCGCCATATTTTGCAGGGAATGCACCGGCGTAAAAATCAACTCTCTCAATAAAATCTGTATCAACCATGGTAACGGGGCCACCACCCTTTCCCTGTTCAGGAAAATGGTTTGGATAGGGAATTTCAATATGATCCATGACAAATAAATTTTCTCCGGGACTGCCTCCCCTTACAATAATTTCATTGGTCTGATCTGCGCCGGAAATAACCGATGGTAAACTTTGCATCATAGCCATAATATCGTAAGAGCCAACAGGATCAGAACGAATTTCTTCAATGTCCACCGTTCGACTGCTGGTAACGGCATCTTTGGTTTTTTCAAAAAATGTTGCCGTTACTTCCACGCCTTCGCCTTGCAACACTTCCGGATGTAAATTAAAATTCACGGTGGTATTTCGTTTTGGCACAATATGGACATTTGCCCTTGATACGGTTTCAAAACCCATCATGGATACATGAATATCGTAACTTCCCACAGGAACATTATTAATTTTGAAATTCCCATAAATATCTGTTGCCGCACCAAGGTCTGTCCCACCGATCATTACGTTCACACCCACAAGAGGTTGGTAGATAGAACCATCTCGGACAAGCCCGATAAGTCTCCCGGTTTGACTCCAGCCCATACTTGTGACAATTAATAGTAAAATTATTTTTTTCATTTAATTTTTCCTTTCTTATTGAGTTATACTTTCATTTATAAAGCACTTTATAACGTTAATAAAAAAGCCCCAATCACTCATCGTAAATGGGGCTTTGGAATGTCATAAACAATCATATTATTGTTTTAGGCGATACGTGCATCCTTCCATGGTTTTTATAAATTTATCAACCTGACTTTGGGTATGGAACATTTCGTCCATAGGCTCAAAAACATCAGACGGATAATCTACCGGATTATAGTCTCGCATAAAGTTAGATTCTAATTTTATGACCATATCTTGTAAAACCATAAATGGAATTTCTTTATTCCTCATAAAATTTATTTGGAAATTTATTTGTCCATCTGATGTTAAATGAAATAGCGGGAGTGGTCCTGTGTCAGAGGCACATCTATAAGTCAAAGTTCCATGATCGCTTCCTCTTCCCCAAGTAAGTTCTTCCCCGTTTTTTTCTGCAAATTCAATAATGGTAACACCAATTTTTGCAACTTCACGAGAACAGCTTTTTCTTAAATCTTCTATAAATGATTCTTTCGTCCAGTTTGGCATATAGACAAATCCCCCAGTAATGATGATTATTTAACAAATAGGCAAGGAGGAATTTACGAAATAATAGGGCGCGATTGAAAGAATCCGTTTTATTATTTTCTATTGAAAAAATTTAAACTTGTTTTTATTGTTCTGAAAAAAATTCTATTTCTTCTCTTATTATTTCCTGCCCTCGCACAGGATCAATATCATCTGGCATGTTGAACATCCTCTTACCCGTTTTCAGGTTCTTGCGAATTAATTTTCGAAAAGTTTTTCGCTATCATCTGAATCTGCTGTTTGAATACTCACACGAACTAAAT
>JABHGY010000113.1 GCA_018671775.1 Fidelibacterota bacterium | reverse complement strand
TTATTTGATTGTTGATTTGGAAACCAAAGGCATTGGAATAATCAATTAGTTGTTGGGATTGAGTTGTTAGGTCTTGGTTGGTTGTTGAACATCTAACATAAGACCAAGTTATACTATCTTGTTTAACCATTATGAAACTCCCTTCATTTTTACACTATTCTTTTACACTATAATCAGTATTTTAACAAAACTACCAATCCTATTGTTTAGTAAGGTGAGTTTATGACGACATAATACTAACTACACTATGAAATTACACTATAAATACACTATGGTTCAAGTAGGTTCTAAATTAAGTTATTACGGGAGTTAGATGTGGGATATAGGATTTTCAGTCCTCTGCTCTACCAACTGAGCTACCAAGCCACATAAAAGTTCTACTTTGCATATAAAGAGCGCGTGGAAATTACTCGTCCATTTTCGGCGAAGCAATCCCAAAATTTCCTAAAAAGGATAAGACAGATTTCTTCTTGTTCCCATCTTTGAACCGCCTTATGTTCCCCGACGTTTTTCACCGAGTGATCCGAGGATGTCACACACAAAAACACTTATTTTGGCGACACATAATCGCCACAAAGTCGAAGAGCTTTCAGCGGCTTTGGGAAAATTGCGTATTGATATTAGAACATTGGACGCTTTTCCTCAAGTGGGCGAGATAGAAGAAACGGGAAAAACCCTGCTTGAAAATGCTTTATTAAAAGCGAGGACAGTGCATCAATTAACAGGCTTGCCTGCGATTGCTGACGATACGGGACTGGAAGTAGATGCTTTAGATGGAGCGCCAGGCGTATATTCTGCAAGGTATGCTGGAGAGAACGTATCGTATGCAGATAATGTGAATAAAATGCTTTTTGAATTAAAAGATATTGAAGATCAAAATCGAGGCGCAAAATTTAGAACGGTTATCGCTTTTGTCTCTTCAAAAAAGGAACTCTGGGCTGAGGGCTTCATACAAGGTTTTATAAGTCAGAGTCCAACTGGGAAAAGGGGATTTGGTTATGATCCTATATTTTATGTCCCCGAATTAAAGAAAACGTTTGCTGAATTGACGGGTGAAGAAAAAAACGAAATCAGTCATCGAGGATTAGCCCTTAAAAAAATAGTAAAAAAATTAAAAAATGAATTTCAACCCAAAGGAAAGGAGTCTGAATAGAAAAAAAGATATCATTTAAACAAGATTAAATCTTGAAAACACAAACAAAATATATATCATTAACCCGATGGATCCTCCAAGTAGGATTTACGGGTTTTTTATGTCTAAATGGACTCTCAGCGCAAGGCGTAGATTCAACAAATAGCACTGAAATGGATCTGTTTATATCTCGCTATATTCCCATTTCTTCTTACGTCTCAAATCCTTTTTCGAAGGTCTTTCCTCTTTACTCATTGGGCTACGATTCCCTGAGAAGTCCACTTGGAATTTTAAACTTCAAATACAATGAATATCAATTAGAGATTCGTCTAGATCGAAATTGGGAGACCATCACTTTTTCTGAATTTATTGATGGGGAACAATTACGCCTACCTCAAACCATGTCTGTAGATTGGTATTTAGAAAAAATGTTCTATCAAAACTGGCAGATAAAATTAATCGAAGTCATGCGTGGCGACAAAAAAGATGATGACCGAAAAAGGCGAGGTCAAATGATAGAAGTGGTTGGGATGGATTTAGGCGCTTTGGGACGGGCTTCATTGCGACTCAGTGGAAATGTGAACGTCTCAGGGAAAATGGTTTTTCAAGATCAAGAACTAGTGCGGTCCAGTTTAAATCAAACACAAAACACTCATCTAGAATTTGATCAAAAACAAAATTTAAACGTTCAGGGAAAAATTGGAGAACGGATTACAGTGGCAATGGACCAAGATTCTGAACGAGATTTTGATTGGGAAAATAATATTCGAATTTCTTATAAAGGTGAAGAAGACGATATTGTGCAGAGCGTTGAAGCTGGGAATATTTCCCTGTCACTTCCATCCACAAAGTATGTAACATTTTCTGGGAAAAATCAGGGATTATTTGGATTGAAAGCTATTTCAAGATTAGGGCCAATTGACATTACCACGATTGCATCTATAGAAAGAACGAAAAAAGAAAAGAAAGAATACGAGGCTGGCTCAAAATCGGAAGCACCAACGCTTATCAAAGATACGGATTATATTAAAAATAGATATTTTTTCATCCATCCCTGGTTTAGAAATGGAGCCGACACCGTTGCTTTTGACGGAAGCCAATATCATACAGTTTCCATTCCCTCTTTTTACCCCCTACATGAAGGTTTGCATCGCATCAATGGTGGTGGCGATGGGGTTGTGATCAAAAACTTTGAACTATATAAATTGGACCAAAACAACGATCCTGGAGCAAATATCGGAACTGCTTTTGTGGATCCGACGCTTGATTCTACCCACGCGCTATTTTCTGAATACCAAAGCTATAACGAAGCGGGAAGTTTTGTTCGGATGGAACAGGGGCAACAGTATTTAATTAGCAACGATTTAGGCTATATCCAACTTAGAGAAATGGTGACAACGGAAATTTTAGGCTGTACTTATGTCTTAGAAAATCGTGCTGGAGATACAGTTATGGTGGTTGGGCAAGGCATTGATTCTACCCATAATGAATTATCTTTATTGATGTTGAAGCCCCAATCGCCTCATCCCAACAATCCAGCTTGGGACCTTATGTTTAAGAATGTGTATTATTTAGGGACAACGAACATTGCAAAGGAAGGCTTTGAATTTCGTATTATCAATAAGCGGGTTACCCCGGAGAGCGATCGAGATCCTGCCACAAGTATTCCATACATTACCCTTTTTGGCTTGGACAGTCTCAACGATTCACAAGCGCGCATTTCTGATGAGCTCGTTGATGTTGACAATGTAAATATCGTTAATCTTCCCGACGGTGAAATTCTTTTTCCAACTTTGTACCCCTTCGCTTCATCGGATTCCCTTGCAGGGGGCATTAGCATGCCGGCCTTACAAGATCATTTGGGGGTAGGGGCAAGCTATACCACAAGTGATCGTAATAAAATCAATGAAGACCACCGCTTTGTATTGGAAGCGAAATATAGTAATCAAAGCTCTACTATTAGCCTTGGTTTTATGTTGGTAGATAAGAGTGAAGAAGTGATCCAAAATGGCATTACACTAAAACGAGGCGTTGATTACCAAATTGATTATTATACGGGCACGATTGTTTTGCTCGGATCTGCTGCTGATAACCCAAACGCCAAATTAAAAATTCTTTATGATCGTCATGAAATTGTCTCTTTTGATAAAAAGACAATTGTGGGTTCTCGTGCGCAAATGGATTTGGGACAACGTTCTTTTATAGGCGTAACAGCACTTTATTACAACCAATCTATTATCAACGAAAAAGTGGAAGTGGGTTATGAGCCAACGCGAAATTTCATTTGGGATTTAAATGGTCACTTTGAACGAGACCTCAATGGACTGACAAAGTTCTTAGACAAATTACCACTCATTGAAACTGAAAAAATGTCCAGCTTTAGCTTAGAAGGTGAAATTGCCCAGGTTTTACCTAATCCAAATTCCATTACTAATCCTGAAACGGGAGACGCGAATGGCGTGGCATTTATTGATGATTTTGAAGGAGCAAAACGGACAACCTCTCCCTCTATTCAACGACGATATTGGAAAGAATCTTCTGCGCCACTTATACAAGAAGATAGCATCTGGACGAATCAGTTTTCACAGCGAAATCGTGGACGGTTTTACTGGTATAATCCCTATATCCAGTATCGCACACGAGATATTTGGCCAAATCAATCCACATCAATTCGCGCAGGAAATGAAACCACCGACGTTTTAGTTTTGAGATATAAAAAACGCCCACACCAAGAGAATATGCCATCAGATTCAATTTGGGCCGGGGTTAGCACTTCTTTTTATTCTGGCGATTATGATCAAACTAATAATAAATTTTTTGAGATTTGGTTACGGGGAGAGGCAGGAAAGCTCACCATCGATTTGGGCGATATCAGTGAAGATGCTGATGGAAATGGGCAATTGAATACGGAAGATATTCCAGTAGCGCTAACATTTGGAAATGGATTTTTGGAAGACGAAGAAGACACAGGCTTAGATGGATGTTTTAATGAATCAGAAGATGGGTGGGGAGGCTGTCTTGATACCTTGACTTACGCTTATTATCTATCCATTGGAGAGGATAGCTTAATTAATTCTGCATCAGATGTGAACCTTGATGATCCCAATGAAGACGATTGGTTTTATGAAGAAGGAAGCACTGATTATTCTCACATGAATGGTTCAGAAGGGAATGGAACAGGAACACGTATTCAAGAAGGCGGTAAATATCCAAATACGGAAGATTTAAATGGGTCATTACTATTGGATAAAACGAATGATTATTTTTCTGCCTCTTTTGATTTGACCGATCCAACTTACCTTGCAGGCGAAACAGTGAAAAATGGAAAACAAACAGGGTGGAAATTATTTCGAGTTCCTTTAGCGCATTTCAGTAAAGTCAAAGACGTTGAATGGAACGATATTCGGAATATGCGAATTTCTGTTTCAAGCTTTGATTCTGAATTACAAGCATTAGAAATTGCAAAAATTGAAATGGTTGGGAATGATTGGCGAGAAATGGGCGTTGCGACAGATTCCACAAGTTTTTCTACTCAGAATGCAGATAGCCTTTTTGCGGTGACCGTGATTAACACAGAAGACAATGCGGACTATACGCCCCCTCAAGGCGTAAAGGGAGAATACGATCAAATAAATAAAATTCAATCCAAAGAGCAATCCCTTGTCTTAAAATTTGATAACCTTCCTGCAAAAAATCGCGGAGCGGCGAAAAAAACTTTTGATAATTTGACAGACAGTCAAAAGCGAAGTTTCATGTCCTATGATTTTTTAAAACTCTATTTATATGGGAATCCAGGAAATGATTGGAATCAATTTTCAGAAACAAGTGACGTAGATTTTTTCATCAAGTTTGGTATGGGCGATGACTATTACGAAATAACTCAAGCGGTTTTCAAAGGTTGGGACGAAGACTTAAATCGAAATGAAATCAAGTTGGATTTGGACTGGTTATCCACGCTCAAAAAGAAAGATACGACTACGGTTGTGAAATATAATGATGCAGACATTTTTATTGACTCTGCAGATGTGAAGCGATACATTTTTATCGACGAAAATGGATACCCTGTTAGAGAAGTCAAAATCAAGGGAAAGCCTGCTTTAAATCGCTTACAATACTTTATGTTGGGCATTAGCAATAAAACAGAGCACGATATTTCGGGAGAAGTATGGGTGGACGAACTTCGATTAAGTAGTGTAAAGAAAAATCGTGGGGTTGCCATGCGAGTTCAATCTTCTTTAAAGTTGGCTGATTTTGCTAGCGCAACACTTACATATAGCCGGCAAGATGCGGATTATCATCGCTTGCAGGAGCACCTTAGTTCTGGGACAAATAATGCAGAAGATTTAAGTGTTTCGAGTCGATTAGACCTCCATCGATTATTACCAAAATCGTGGGGACTGTCTTTACCTATAAATGCATCCTTTAGCCAAAGCCTTGATCGTCCTAAATATTTTCCAGGTGAAGATATTATTGTTGAAAATAACAGTATGCCTGATTCCATCCTCTCTAAATCTGAATCTATGTCTTTAGGTGTTTCTGCAGGGAAAACCACAAAATCCGATAATAAGTTAATTAAATATACGATTGATCAAATCAAAGGAAAATTCAATGCTTCTAAATCCAAATCATCAAATATAACCTACTTAGAGAAACAAAATGAAACGTATTCAGGAAATGTAAGTTACAATGTTCCCTTTGGTAGAGATAATTACATTCGGCCTTTTAAATGGTTAGAAAAAGTGCCTTTGCTTGGTCCTAAGAGCAGTGACTTTCAACTGTATTATCTCCCTTCAAGTTTTAAAACAAATATGAGTTTCAATGAAAAACTTTCGTGGAACGAAACACGAAGAGGTGTTCGATCTATAGATACGTACAGTTTTGGTTTGAGTCGATCTATGAACCTAGATTATAAATTTACAAATAGTTTATCTTCAAAATATACTTGGGCAGGTTCAAGCAAGTTAAACGATTATCGCGGGTATATTTTTTCTGCCTTAAAGGCGCTTGACCCTGGGGAAGTCACTTCTAAAAAAGAAAGTATGAATACATCCTTTTCCCCAACGCTATTTTCTTGGTTGAAGCCCAGTTTCAATTATTCGGCTAACTATAATTGGAATCATAACTTATCTTTGGAAGGTCAAGATGTTTCTACGGGACTTCGTTTTACTTCGAGTCTTACCATAACGCCGGTGCAATTATTTGAAATTCTTTATAAACCGCCTGCTACCAAGAAGGCAAAACAAGGTGGGAGATCTCGGCGAAGACCCGGAAAGCAGAAAGAGGAAAAACCAACAAAAGAGAGAAAAGGAAATAAGCCTTTAACTTTTATTCATGGTTTGTTCAATAAAATAAATCCTATTAGTATTTCATATAATGAAACCTTGAATCGCTCGGCGAATAAAGTTTTAGGCGAAGTGCCTACGGGTTATAAATTTGGGTGGTTGCCAGACCACGGTTTAGAGCACGCAGAAAACACAGGCACCAATCTAGGGAATTGGGATCATAAAATAAATGGCACCTTACGATCTGGATTTAAACTTACTAAAAAAATCACCATTAACATGAATTTTGGGCAAAGTCTTGGGACGCTGAAAAGTGGTTCTGGCGTTGAAACAAGAACAATGACGAGAGATTATGTTGCTTATGGAGAACGCCTCGAAAATGGCATTCCCTTTTCAGGATGGAGTTTTCGTGTCTCTGGTTTAGAAAAATTACCCATTATCAAGTGGGTTGCAAAATCAGCATCTATGGATCACCAATATTCAGGTAAAGAAACACGCTCTTGGCAATTTGAAGGCGTTTCACCTTCTAATATGAATTTTTTCAAGTTTGGTTCTTTTGCAGATGATTATAAAGAATATGAGAGAAATTCAAAAATTCAGACAGGATTTTCACCTTTAATTGGATTGAATATGACAATGAAAAAAGGTATTTCCATGAATATTCGTCATAATCGAGACAAGTCATTGGAAGAGCAACCTTCTGGATTAACCATTCGTCAAAATTGGAGCATTACGTCTTCTACTACCTATAGCCATCGGGGAGGACTAAGAATTCCTATTCCATATTATGGCGATTTGAATTTGAATAATACGGTAAATTTCACCCTTAACTTAGATATGAATGATAGCAAAGAATTTAAATCTGGCGATAAAATCAATTTAGAAGAAGGCGCGTTTAGTTCTAGCTGGAAAGCAGGATTAAGAGTTACCTATCAATTTAGCACAAAAGTCAGTGGTTCTGTTATTTATGAGTATCGGGAAAATGAAAATAAAACAACTGGGAAGAAAATCGATCGCGATTTTGGATTTGATGTTAATATGAGTATTTCGGGATAAAATGAGGGTTTTACAAAATCTATTAATAACAATAATGTGTTTTGGCTTGGGAGCATGTGAAGAAAAATCGCCTACATTTGACGCAGAGCGTGCTTTTGAGTATTTAGTGAAACAATGTGATTTTGGACCAAGAAACCCCGGGTCAGTGGGCTATGAATCTTGCAAACAATTTTTGATTTCAGAAGCTGAAAAAGTCGCAGATAAAGTACAGCTTCAGCCTTTTTCTTATACAGAAAAAAAAGAAAACCGACGCTATGATTTGGTTAATATTATCGCTCGATTTAATCCGGAATCCAAAACACAAATCATGATTGGTGCTCACTGGGATACACGTCCCTGGGCAGAGCAAGATCAAAATAAAGACAAAAGAGCCTTGCCTATTATTGGCGCAAATGATGGAGCAAGCGGTGTTGCTGTTTTATTAGAGCTTATGCAATTTTTAGCCAAAAATCCACCATCGGTAGGTGTGAATATTATTTTCTTAGACGGAGAAGATTTAGGCATTCGGGGAGAAAGTGAATCTTTCGGGCAAGGCGCAGCTTATTTTGCAAAAAACCTTCCCATTCCCAAACCGAAAGAAGCAATTATTGTAGATATGGTGGGCGACACACAACTTACCCTTCCCATTGAGCGAAATTCTTTTCGTCAAAATCGTTCATTGGTAAAAAAACTTTGGAATCGAGCGCACGAACTAAACCTTGATGCTTTTCAATCTAAAATTGCTTATGAAATTTATGACGACCATGTGCCGTTATTTAAATATGCGGGTATTCCAGCGATTGATATTATTGATTTTCATTATCCTAATCGCTATACAAACTTTTGGCATACCCATTCTGACTTGCCACAAAATTGTTCTGCGAAAAGTTTAGGACAAGTGGGCACCTTGCTTGTGGATTATATATTTTATTATGCCAGCGAAACAGAGAGTGGTTCATGATGATTCAATTCCCTAAATTTAAGCTTATGCGATTCCCAATAATTACTGCGATGGCTCTATTTTTTATTGCTTGCCCTGGGTCAGAATCAATTGTAGAAAACGTAGAACCCATTCAAGATGTTCAATTCACTTATCACCAAGAAGTGGGGGAATTGTATTTTTCAGCGGAAATTTCGGAACAAAACGAAGAAAGTTTTTTGGCTTCTGTTTCTGTTTTATGGTTTGGGATAGATTCAAATCGAACCGCCGATACATTAACACTTAACGACGAAGGTGTTTTAGGAGATATTTTATTTGGTGATGGAATTTATGGATTGAAAATATTAAACGATACGACCGTGATTCAGCATGTGATTACTGCTTCAGATTTTGGCTCTGTTTATTTTAAGCTTCGAGCAGAATATGGGAGCAGTGTTGTCACATATTCGGACTCATCTGCATTAGGGAATTTATTACCATCCATTCTTTCCGTTGTTTTCCCAGATACCATGACAAGACCCACTGAAGAAAACATATACCACATTGATAGCATTTTTGTTTCTGCCCATGATCCAAATGGATTAGACGATATTCAAAGTTGCTTTTTGATGTTTAAGAAACCGGATGGCTCTTATGCAAACAACGGAGATCCTATTGTTTTGTATGATGATGGCACACAATATCCTGACGATTCGGACAATCCATCTTTTTGGGACTTATTGGAGAATGATGGTATTTACTCAAGATTGATTACCATTGGCTCCACGAATCCTTTAGGAACGTATGAGGCAACTTTTACGCTCAAAGATTGGTCGGGATTGTTTGTGGAAGAAGTAAAAACGCTGGAGGTGATTGAATGAAACGATTTATCGTTTTTGCTTCCCTGTCTATATTATTATTTGGACAAATGGACTTACCCCATCGTTTTGCCTTAAAGACTGCTATTCAGGACACCACGCTTTATTCTGGTTTAAAAAGCAATGTGATTGCTGAAATAAAATTCCAAGGCGATTCTTTAGTATGGTTAGGCACAGGGCGAGGTTTAGCTCTTTTTGATGGACAATCAATGTATGCTTATAATACAGAGATGGGAACCCTGGAGAATGGAAGCGAAACGTATGGAATTCCTGCTGGTGGAATATCAGCCATTTCTGTGCAAGGCGACTCTTTGCTAGCGGCCATTGCCACCGATGATGGTACAATTCAAATGGGAGGTGGGCTTGTATTCTCTACAAACAGTCAAGATACCAATGGCGTCCTCTGGGAGTATTTATCTCAACCTGTCGATAATCCAGAAGATTCTTTGGTGCCCTTTGGGAAAGGCTATTTTAAGCAGTTACCCGTAACCGTTCCTCAAGCAAATGTAACGTATGATGCAAGTCTCCACACGCATAAAGGGAACCAATACGCTTGGATAACATCTTGGGCGGGAGGATTGCGACGCTACGATTTTGCCAATAATATCTGGGAAAATGTGCCTTTGCCAATGGATAATCAAATTTATCTTTCCACCTGCGCAAGCGATTCCTTTGAGTTGGCAGATGATGGGAAATCAATTCTCAAAAATTATTATTTAAACCCAAGGGATCCATTAGATGGAGGGAATCACAATCATAAAGCTTTTTCGGTTTTAGCCTACGGAGACACCATTTGGGTTGGCACAGCGAATGGGATTAATCGAGGTATAATTATTGATGAAACAGTAAATAATGAAAGTTTTAATTGTATTAATTGGGATCATTATTCCTATCCCCGTGATGGCTTATCTGGGAATTTTGTTGTGAGCATTGCTAAGCAATCTTGGAAAGGGAACTTAACAATTTGGGCCGCAACGATGAATGCGGAAGATCCCGGTGAAAAACGCGGGTTAAGTTACACAAGAGATGGGGGCGACACGTGGAATGTTGCTTTATTAGACGAACGGGTTTACAATGTTATGGCAGTTGATTCCCTTATTTTTGCATCCACAAGCAATGGGCTATGGAAAAGTCTTGATGGGGAAAATTGGGCAAAGTTTTCACCGGCAATCGAAAAAACATATTTAGCTATGGAGCAAATTTTATCCAATACCGTTTATACTTCAGCTATGGATAAACGCGATTCTACGGTTCTTTGGATTGGAACACCAGATGGCGTCGCCTACACATCAGATATTCACGGGCAAAGCTGGAATATCTATCAAGCAGAATATGATTCTACTGAAATTTATGCTTATCCCAACCCCTTTTCTCCTTACAATCATAATCAATTGGACAATGATGGATTTGTTCGATTTCACCTGGGGAATATTGCGAATAATATCGTGATTGTTGATGTTTATAACTTTGCCATGGAAAAGGTCTATTCTTATACGCACGATAGACAGAGTGATTTTGGAGCCATTAAATGGAATGGGAAAGATGCCGCAGGAAATTTGGTAGCAAACGGAGTTTATTTCATTAATTTAAATTTTTCCTCTTCCCAAAATGCTTCCACTGAAGACCATTGGACAAAACTCGTTTTGGTGAAATAATGAAAATACATAAAATCATATTTTTAGGATTTGTTTTTTTATTGTCCTTTGGCTTTTCTGAAAATTATGCCAGATTTTCTGGTAGCTTTTTAAGGATGGGAACGTCTGCAAGGTCTATCGCGATGGGTTCTGCTTTTACGGCCGAAATGGATTATGGATTTGCCGCCTATCACAACCCTGCTTGGACCGCCTTTCAAACGGAAAAACAAGTAGGATTTAATTATCAAAATCTATCTTTAGATCGTCGCCTTGCTACCAGCAGTTTTTCTGCTCCTCTTCCTCCCACCGCCGGAATCGGTGTGGCTTGGTTGAGTGCAGGCGTAACAGAGATTCAAGGTCGAAATTCTACAGGCGAAAAAACTGCAATCATGAGAACGAGCGAAGACGCATTCATCGTGACCTTTTCACAAAGAATCAAACCTTGGCTAGCAGTGGGCGCAAATTTTAAAATTTTACGGAATCAACTTCCCAGTAATGAAGAAAACTTACAAGGATCTGGATTGGGTTTTGATATTGGTTTACTCATTAAGCCTGGAGAAGGCAAAACAATTGGACTAATGATTCAAGATATGAGTGCAAGCTATCAATGGAATACGGGAGATGTTTATGATGAAGGTCGCCCCTATAAAGATTCTTTTCCTACTTTATATCGTATCGGCACAAGCTTTAATATGCCAAATATTTTAGTGGTCGCAGATATTGGATTTATTACAGATCACGAATCTTTTATGGATGTTCTACCTCGTGCAGGAATTGAATATAATTTATATGAGTCTTTTTATCTGCGAAGTGGTTATGGAAATAATCGTATTTCAATTGGAATGGGCATGGATTATACATTATTCAAATCGCAAGATTCCCGATTAGATTATGCTTTTTCATTAGAAGCGGCAGGACAAATGGGCTTTATCTTATCCTATGCGTTTATTTTTTAAGCTTCTTTTTCTGTCTATTACCTGTCTTTCAGGCATGGGAACACAATTTTTATCCCTTCCAATGACGGCAAGAGATTTGGCTTTGGGAGCAAATCCAATGCTGAATCAAAATGGTCTATGGAATCCGGCTTTGCTTCAATCCAATGCGACAGGTTCTGAAATTAACTTTTCTTATGGAAAAGGCATGGGCGATTTAGAATTAAGTGCTTTGGGTTTTACGTCTCCAAAAGGAGTTTTAACACGAGGACTCAAGTTTAGATACGCGGGCCTTAGCGATTTGGAATTACGTGAGGATAAGCCACAAACAAACCCTTTAGCCTATTTTTCTGCAAATGGAATGGCGATGGACATGACCCTTGCATTTGCATTTGGGCAGCAACATTTTGGCATTACGATGCGTTGGATTGAGATGTCTCTTTATATGGAAAAATCCCATGGACTTGCAATGGATTTTGGTTATTGGCGACAAATCTTACAAAAGGGAAAGCTTGGCTTTTCTATACTAAATTTAGGAAAGATGAGCCCCTTTATTTCTGAAAATCCGAGCCTCCCTCTACGTGTTTTGGGCGGAATATCTTGGGCATCAAATTTTTCATCTTTTTCAAATGCTTTTTACACCAGCTTAGAATATGCTCATTTACCCAAGGTGGGAATTGTCAATATAGGAGATGAAATAGCTTGGAAAAATCTATTATTTCAAGTGAGCGGAAAATGGGCGGAAGAGAATCAAGCCCTATCAGCTGGTTTTGGCTTAAAACAAGGATTGCTTGGTTTTCAATATGGTGTTCAATTGAGTTCACAAAACCTTGGGCTGAGTCACCTGTTTGACTTTTATATTTTATTGCCATGAAAAAAATTGATTTCAAATTAGGTATTATCGTCGCCCTTCTATTTTTTGTTGCCATTTTATGGCGCATTTTGATGGAAAAAAACCAGGAAATAAAAAACCTAAACACAGATATTGAACAATTATCAGATGCATTGGAAAAGGATTTAGTAACAAAGCCATCGAAAGCAACACTAAAAAAACCAGAAAATTATCAAGGCGATATTGCATTAATTATTGATGATTTTGGATATCGAAATGACGAAATATCCGATGGATTTTTGGCTTTTAAAGTGCCTATGACTTTTGCTGTGATTCCTGGACATCGTTATAGTAGTCTTATGGGTGAGCTTAGCGAAAAATTTGGTTTCGAAGTAATTATTCATATGCCTATGGAATCTCACGCAATAACAGAAGGAGAAGAATCCTTTATTTTGCGAGAAAATCTTTCTGAAATAGAAATCAAAAACCGAGTTAACAAAGCTTTTGAGCAAATCCCACAGGCGGTTGGCATGAATAATCATCAAGGCTCAAAAGCAACAGAGAGTCGTTGGTTGATGAGAATACTTGGAACCAACCTAAGACAAAAATCTAAATATTTTGTAGATAGCCGAACCACAAAAGAAACACTCGCCGAAGAAACAATGCTTCTTTTGAATGTCCCCACCGCGTCAAGAAAAGTCTTTATTGATAATAGCGATTCTCCTATAGATATTAATCGACAGATTGACCAATTAGTTACATTTTCGAAGAAACAGGGCTCAGTTCTTGGAATTGGGCACGTGAAGAAAAACACCTTAACTGTTTTACAAAAACGGATACCGGAGCTTCAAGAGGAGGGCTTCAAGTTTGTTTTTACTTCAACGCTCTTGCATTAAAATTTCATGGCCATTTTAGCAAAAGTTTCTAGAGGTGATTTTACGGAAAGTATCCATGTGGTTTTTGCCACCATTGTCAATGGCAGTGGTGATGTAGAATATACCTTTGGCGACCCTCATTATTTTACCTGTATTCGTTCATCGTTGAAACCATTTCAAGCGGCCGCAAGCATTAAAGCGGGCGCAGTCGATTCTGCAGGATTTACAGAGACAGAACTTGCGCTAATGTGCGCTTCTCACCAGGGGGAAAACATCCATGTTGAAACGGCAAAAAGCATGATGAAAAAACTGGATTATTCTGTAGATAAATATGAATGTGGGGCTCACTATCCTGCAGATCGAGAAAGCAGATACAGTGAAATTCGGGCAGAGAAAGCCCCTGTTACTTTTCAGAATAACTGTAGCGGGAAACACACAGGAATGCTTGCTTTGGCAAAACATTTGAAGGTTGATTCAAAGGGTTATATTAATCGGAATCATCCCGTTCAAGAATATATCTTTTCCCTTTTGAAAAGCTATCTAAATATGGACGAAATCCCTTTTAGCGTGGATGGCTGTTCCGCACCAACGCCATTTTTAACCTTACAATCTATTGCCAGTTTATTTCAAAAAATGGGATCGGGAGAATACCCAGAATTGAATCGAGCCTATCAAGCAATGACAAATAATCCATATTTAATTGCAGGAAAAAATCAATTTGATACTAATTTCATAGCCGCCTTAAATGGGAGAGGCATAGCAAAAGGAGGCGGTGAGGCGGTTCAAGGAATTTCTATCCAAAGAAGCGATAATGAAAATTGGGGAATTGCTTTGAAGGTACTTGATGGTAACCCTCGTTCCATACCGATTGCGGTTATGCACATTTTGGGAAAATACGATTTATTGACAAAAAAAGAATTGAAAAAACTAGATCGATATCGAAGCAAAACATTAAAGAATGTTCGCGGAACGGATATTGGAAAAATTGAAATTATGATAGAGGATAACTAATGAAAAAATGGATATTATTTGGATTGCTTAGCTCACTTGTTTTAGCATCATCCACCCGTATTATGACCTACAATTTATTGAATTATAACGACGAAGATGATAGGGAAGATGATTTTGTTACTATTCTTAATTTTGTAGAACCAGATTTGATTATCGCCGAGGAAGTCAATGGCAATGATGGGTTTAATCATTTTAAATCGGATGTTTTAGATGTAACAGATCCCAATGATTGGACAGGGGCAAATTTTATCAATCAAAGTGCGAGCCAAGATATTGCCCTTTATTATCGTCATGACATTTTTTCTTTTGTCAGTACGAGCACGATTCCAACCGCCCAAACCAGCGGGACAAGAGATGTGGTAGAATGGGTGATGAAGCACAATGAATCTGATATAGAATTTAGAATTTATGGTGTACATCTTAAGGCCAGCTCTGGTGGAACAAATGCGGATACACGCTTAGCGGAGACAACTATATTACGTGATTACCTAAATCAATTAGAGGTAGGAACACGATATATTGTTGCGGGCGATTTTAATATCTATTCCAATAGTTCAAGTTCTGAGCCTGCTTTTGAAATGTTAACCGGCGAGCAAACTGATAATGATGGACGATTATTTGACCCAATTGACCGTATTGGCGACTGGCATAACGATAGTTCTTATTCTGATGTTCACACCCAATCTCCTCGAGGTGGAAATTTTGGGGGCATGGATGATCGCTTTGATTGGCTTTTTGTTTCAGAAATTCTGTTAGACGAAACATCTGATATGCATTATATCACCGATACCTATTGGGCAGTTGGCAATGACGGAAATCATTTTAATCAATCTATCAATGATGGAAACAATACATCTGTAAGCACGGCCGTTGCCGATGCCTTATATGATGCTTCTGACCATCTTCCTGTTTATATGGATATGTGGTTTGACGACTTAGTATATTCCGATAGCCCCATTGTGATTACTGAAATTATGCCGAACCCATCTGCGGTCAGCGATGCAAATGGCGAATGGATAGAATTATATAATCAAGGGACAGAAACGGTCGATATCCATGGTTGGCACTTAAAAGACGCAGATAGCGACGATCATATTTTTACAAATATTGCCATGTCGATTTTATTGGAGCCAGAAAGCTATTATGTATTTTGTCGAAATTCTGATTCGGGCGCTAATGGAGACATAAACGCTTTTTATGACTATGACGGGTTTTCCCTTTCCAATAGTTCAGATGAAGTTATTTTGACGGATGACACAGGGGCCATTGTGGATGAAATTTATTATGACGGGGGCTTTCCTTTTGGTTCGGGTGTTTCTATGGAAATTCATGATTTGGATGCAGATAATAATCTCGCAGAAAACTGGCACGCTTCTACCCTTTCTTATGGAGATGGAGACTTAGGAACGCCAGGGTATTCTTGGGAAGGGCTTTCTAATGGGGTAGAAATTTTGACGCCAAAAGCATTTCATCTTTATCCAGCGTATCCGAATCCATTTAATCCCATGACCACCATTAGGTTTTCGGTAGAGACGCAATTAATGGTGTCTCTACGTATATTTGATATGAATGGTCGCATGATAGAAACTTTGTTTAAGGGCACCGCTCATAGAGGCGATCACAAATATCAATGGAATGCGAATCTTTACCCATCTGGGATTTATTTTGCAAGATTGACTATGGCCAATACATCGCAGACTCAGAAAATAGTTTTAATAAAATAGAGGAAAATGGAGTATATTTTCTGTCCAAAAAAAGAACATTAACTTTCAAATCTGAAACATAAAAAAAGGAAAACACAATGACTAGAATTCTCTCTCTTTTATTAACTATTTCAGCCGTTTTTGCTCAAGTAGATTATACGAACGACGTCCAAACTATTTTTACCACCAATTGCACGAGCTGTCACACGTATGGACATAATACCGGTTTGGATTTAACAAGCTATTCGACTGCCATGGCAGGCTCAAATAATGGAGCCGTTATTGTTGC
>JABHGY010000112.1 GCA_018671775.1 Fidelibacterota bacterium | reverse complement strand
CGCCCATTGGAGCGGACGAGCATCGTCCGCTCCAACAGTAAATATCCGGCGTAAAAGTCGTCATATTCCTTTTAAGATTCTCATAGACATACGTTGTTATACGGCGTAAAAGATTTTGTTTATATTTAAGGCGATATGTATGTTTCCGTAAATAATAGACTAAATCCATAACTAAAAATATAAATGAGCAAGATAAAAGGCAAGCCCAAATAATTTGAGGAAATTCGTCTTAAATTTGACGTCATTCTGAAAAAGCGAAGCGAATGAAGCCATGCCTACATTTTCCTCCTACGCTACTCTTCGGCGGACAAGCCTCGCCCAACAAAATGGCGGACAAGCATTACGGCAGATAAAACTCAAATGACATTCAACGGAGATTCTTCGCTGGGTTTATGTTTTCCAAGAATCATAAATCTGGGTTTTACGCTCAGAAGGACGGGGCTTTTCTTAATCATCAATACGACTAACGGGAGGGCTATTATACTAAAACTTTACCTTAAGTTCATAGTGACAGAAAACGCTAAAAGTAAGCAAATTCTCCACTGGAAAATCGATTAAAATGATGTAAAATCAATACTTAATCGCTAGAAGATTTATGTATATATCAGAACTCAAAATGCACGGTTTTAAATCCTTTGCAAGCAAGGTCTCCTTGAAGCTTGGGAAAGGGATTACCACAGTTGTGGGTCCTAATGGCTGTGGCAAAACCAATATTGTGGATGCCATTCGCTGGGTTTTGGGAGAACAAAAATCGAGTGTGCTTCGAAGCTCTAAAATGGAAGATGTGATTTTTAACGGATCTGCCGATTTTAAACCATTGAGCGTTTGTGAAGTGTCTTTGATCGTCCATAATAATAAAGGTAAACTTCCCATTGAATATAATGATATCGAAATTGGACGACGGGTATATCGAAATGGAGAGAGTGAATATTTTTTAAATAAAACCCCTTGCAGGCTCAAGGATATCAATGATTTATTTGTGGATACAGGGATGGGGGCAGATGCGTATTCGGTCATTGAATTGAAAATGATTGAGCAAATATTGTCTGAATCAGGAGATGATCGCAGAAGAATGTTTGAAGAAGCGGCCGGAATTAATAAATATCGGCATCAACGAAAATCAACCTTAAGAAAATTTGAAGCTACCCATTTAGATTTAGAAAGAATCAATGATATTATCGCTGAAGTGGAAACCAAAGTTCATGGATTAGCTCTACAGCTAAAACGGTTTGAGCGACATGCAAAATTAACAGAAAAATTAAAAAAATCTGATATAGAAAGAGCATTTTTGCAAGTTGAACAGCTTAACAAATTGACCGCACCCCTTCAAAGCAAAATAACAGAACTTCAGCACCTTAAAGAATCCAAAGCGACAGAAGGATCAATCCACGAAAAAGAATTGGCTCAATTGCAATCTGTTTATCAAGAACAGAGCGTAGAATTGACAGCGCAACAAGATGCCTTGATTTCATTTAATGACAAAAGAGAATCCATCCAAAATAATTTATTGGTTTGGACAGAGCAAAACCGTTCAGCTGAACATTCCATTAATCGTCTTTCACTAGAATCAAGAAACAATGAAAGTAAAATAAAGCAAATTAATACACAAAGTGAAGCGCTTGAAATTGACGTTGATACTTTGGAACCAATCATCAATAATCAGTTGGAATTATATCAAGTCGAAAAAGAAAACTTTGAGTCCAAAAATCAAATTTACACTTCAACGGTAAAAACATTAGATGCATTGCAAGATGAACGGTGGAGCATTCAACGAAAAATATCAGATGATCAATCCCTTGCAAAACGAACGGAAGCGATTATTCAAGAAAAAGAAAATCGTCATGAAAAATTAGTCCAACAATTTGAAACCATAAGCAAAACCCATTCAGCATTAAAAAAATCCACCCGGAAAATCGAAAAGAATTTATCGAAAGCAAATGCTGATTTAAGCAAGGAGAAAGAGGCTTTCTCTCAAGCAGAAGAATACGTTATTCAGTTAAGAAATGAAGCGGATGCTTTATCGAAAAGTCGCCATTCTCTTTCGGCACAAATTGAGTCACTCACAGGGCAATACGGTTTTTATCAAGAATTGTTAGAGTCCAAAGAAGGTTTTCCTGAAGGGACCCGCTATATATTAGAAAATCCGAAATCGTTTGAAGAAGTCTTAGGCACGATTGCTGATATTTTTGAGATTGATCCAACTTATCATCATGCGCTTGAAGCGGGGCTGGGTGATTTATCTCACTGTTTGATTGCAAGTGATCGAAAATCTGCATTACTTACTTTAGAAAAAGCAAGGAAATTGCAAGCAGGCGATTTGAGCATCATTCCATTGAAAGAAACATCTTCTCTCAAAATAAACTTAAAGCCTGTCCCCAAGGATGATTTGCTCATTGGACGTGCGTCAGATTTGGTCAAAACAGAAAAATCTTTACAGCCATTGGCAGTATATTTACTGGGAAATTTATTGGTAGTTGAGGATTTACAAAGTGCCATGAAAAAATCTGTTTTTGATGGCTGGAGTTTGGTTGATAAAAATGGAGCTTATTCTGGAAACGACCTTGTGCTTAAGAATCGACAAGCGTCGGAGCATGGCCATATTATGGGTCGGAAAAAGAAGATTGAAAGCATTGAAAAGGATCGACGAAAACAAGAAAAAGAATTATTAAAAATTGAAGCCGCGTTAGAAAAAAATAAAGCTTCTATGCAAACGGCGATGGCGTCAGTCCAAGCCAGTCT
>JABHGY010000111.1 GCA_018671775.1 Fidelibacterota bacterium | reverse complement strand
TCAATGCCAGCTTCTGATGCTTGGCGAGAAGTAGAAACGACCATACCATTTTGCCCATAGATTGGTTCAGTATTAGCGGAAAAAAGTTGAGAGATTAAAAGGGAAATAATGGCTAAATGTTTCATTTTAGTGAATCCAATTTATGAGTTGATTGATGCCAGTCATCAAGGAATTCATATTATCACCAAGATGCTGGAGTTTGAGTTCTTGATGAAGTGGAATGGCTTTACTATCTGCTAAGGCTTCTTGTCCGTTGAAATTTACATAAGCCAATCGGGCTGTAAATTCTTCAGGGCTTCGACCAAAAGCAGATCCAGGTAGCAGTGCCACACCCGTTTCTTTCAGAAGCGTTTCGCAAAAGGATTGGCTGTCTAAAATATTTCGTTTATGTAAGGCATCATCAAAAGGGGAAAAATCAGGAAAAAGATAAAAGGCACCTTCAGGCTTATGAATTCGAACATTCGCCTTTGTAAAGATGTCATAAATAGTTGTTCCCAATACTTTTAAAATACGTCGTGAGTGTAATAAATAGTCATCAATTTCTTTTCCGCCCTTAAACGCAGTAACAGCACCGAATTGAATTGGAGCACAGACAGAAGTATAAGTTTCACTGGCGACAGCATTCATGGGTCGGAGAAGCCAATTGAGTTCTTTTGGAAAGGAAAAAGTCCCAATTCTCCATCCACCTGCACCACACCATTTTGAGAGTCCCGAACTAACAATGGTACCTTCCGGATAGAATCGTGCTATGGAAATATGTTCACCCTCATGATGGATTCTACCATAAATCTCATCAGATAAAATGATGATTTTATTTTTCCGGGCAATATTGGCAATCGCTTTTAATTCATCTTTTGAATAAGTTTGTCCTTCAGGGTTTCCTGGATAATTTAGAATGAGAAGTCGCGGACGGCCTGGATCATTTTCTTTTTTTAAAAAATCTAATAAATGCTGAGGCATAATGCGCCATCTTTCATCATAAGACGTTGAGATAAATTTAACTTTTCGTCCAATAATATCTGCTTGCGGTTGGTAAGATACCCAACAAGGAGAGGGTATTAAGATATCCCCATAAAAAACGAGTTGGAGGATAAACATAAGTTCTTTTGATCCAGGACCAATTATTACATCTTGAGGGGCAATCTCTATCTGATCTACTTTGCCGTGAGATTCGGCAACAACGTGTTGTAATTCAGGGAGACCTTGTACGGGAAGATAATCTTTTTGATGTGCATTATCTTTTAAGGCTTGGACAACGCAATCAGGAACAGGAAAAGGTGATTGGCCCAAGCCAAATCGGTAAATGGTTCTTCCTTCAGATTGCAATTGTGCGCTTTTTTCATTAATAGAAAGAGTAGCGGATTTTCCCATACCACGGGTTCTGAGATTTAAACTATTTTGATGCATTGTAATAATTTCTGTTTTGCTAATAAACTATTTGGTGATAGCTCATTGGCTTCTAAAGTCAAAGAAATTTCTAATTTCCATTGGTGAGAATGGATGTTTTTCATAGGGCGATATTACAAAAAAATAATAAAGGATTCTCAAATATATATCCTTAGCTTAATTGTAGCGAAAACAGGAAAACATAAAATGAAAAGACTTTTCGGATATGTGCTTTACTTGAATATAATGAGCACTGTGTATCCTTGCACAACAATTCTAATTGGTAAATCTCTAAGCATAGATGGATCTATTATCCATGCTCATAATGAAGACATGGGCAAGCGAACAGTAGGGCGTTTATGGAAAGATAATTCTAATAAATCTTCTTTTGAATCAACTTGGGTGCCCTATGTTACACTGGAAAAATCAAATAAAAATTTGAGTTATTGGGCATCTGGAAACACCCAACAAGTTAATAGAGATGAGTTGAATGAAACCGTGCTTCCATATGACAATATTTTGGTAGGAATGAATGAAGATGGTTTGACCATGAGTTGCAATTGGATGTATTCGAAAGATAAAGCCATGGAGAAAAAAGGCATTCGGCGATATGCTATTCGTCAGCTTATTTTGGAACGATGCTCTGGTGCTTATGAAGCTGTTATGCTTATCGCATCCTTAATTGATTCCTATGGACAAGCAGATTGGGGTGGACTTACTTATGTTTTAGCTGATCCAAATGAAGCTTGGATTGTAGAGACAACAGCACACACTTGGGCAGCAAAAAAACTAAAAGATAATGAAATTATTGCCATTGCAAATCGTTACACTATCGGGGAAGACTTTGATCTTTCTAGTGCAAACCTTATTTCAATGGCAGTTAAAAATGGATGGTATAATCGTTCTGATGGTAAATTTAATTTTAAGAATGTTTATGGCGACCCTGAATACATGAACGAATTATATGATATAGAAAGGGAAGATAGAATATTTCAATTATTGAAATCAAAAAAAGGAAAAATAAAGCCAATCGATTTAATGGAAGTACTCAGAGACAGTTATCAAAATACGGATCAATATACGTCTCCAGCTGATTTTGAACCTTGGAGAATCACATGTCGTGAAAAAAAAGCGAAACGTCCCATTTGTACCAATCTTTGCCAATCATCTTTTGTCGCTCACTTACGTCCAAGTTTACCAAGGGATATTGGGGCTGTGTTTTGGTTTACCATGGCTACGCCAGCCTATGGTCCATATTTTCCAATTTATTCCATTGGGACGAAAATAGATGCATCTTTTTCAAAGGATAATTCTAAAGAGGCAAATACTACAGCTTGGTGGGCCTATCGCCATCTTCAAGAAAAAATGGATAAATTATCGCCAGAAATGATTAGTCAATATCGGAAGAAATCTTTGGAGATAACAAAATCATTTATTAAACAACAAGCTGATTTAGACAGCTCGCTTCAATACCATTTTCAAAAAGGAAATAAATCAAAAATAGAAACGATTGTAAATCGCAAGACAATGCATTTTTCTCTATCATCATTAAACTATGCAAAAGATGCGCTAAAGAGGATTAAACAATGAAGCAAACACATAAAAGTATTTTGAATCAAAGTATATATACTTTGATTTTATGTAATCTCATTTTTGCCCAGGTTGAAATTACAAAATTAATTGACAGAGTTGATTTAGATGGAACGTCACGAAAATATTTGTTAGATGATATTGAGCCATATACCGGAGAAGTATTATACAGATATAATAATGGAGAATATGAGTTCAAAGGCAAAATGCTCGATGGATTACAAGATGGTCATTGGATTTGGAATTATGAAAATGGACAAAAAGAGCAAGAAGGCTTTTTTAATAATTTTGCTCAGGATGGGTTTTGGCAATGGTGGTATCCGAACGGACAAATAAAACAGGAAGGTGAATTTCAAAAGGGTGTTAAACATGGCACGTGGTCAATGTGGCATTCGAATGGTGTTGTTTCCTCTGCGGAACCATATCGTAGTGGAAAGTTAGAAGGGAAACTTATTCTTTGGTTTGATTCAGGACAAAAAGAAGGAGAAGCATTATTTATTCAAGGCATTAAACATGGCTATGATCGAGGATGGTATCCAAATAGAAAAATTCGTTGGGAATATGAATGGTTCAAAGGAGTCGAGCATGGACCTCAAGTCATGTGGTTTGAAAATGGAAATAAAAAGGTAGAACATCATTTTAATAAAGGAAAACTTGATGGCGTTGTTCGTGAATGGTATCAAGAGGGTCAACAACGATTGGAAGGTTTTTTAGATTCTGGATTAATGCAGGGAACATGGTCTTGGTGGTATCCAAATGGAGATGTGGCGATGTCAGGGGAATATCTTGC
>JABHGY010000110.1 GCA_018671775.1 Fidelibacterota bacterium | reverse complement strand
TATGCTTTTGTAACACCGATGATTCGATCAATATCTCTAAAGCTTACGCCAGTTCCGGTGGAAATATGTCCCGCGGCTGTGTTGGAAGAAGTGGTGTAAGGATAAACGCCGTGGTCCACATCCAACGATATGCCTTGTGCGCCTTCAAATAAAATGGATTTCCCAGATTTGTGTGCTTTGTATAAAACGACCGATGTATCATGAATATAGGTTTTCAATTTTTGACCATAATCAGAATAAGTATCAAAAATTTCATCCATGGAAATATCTAAAGATTGATTGAGCGTTTTTTCAATAATACTTTTACAAAAAGCATATCCTTTTTCAAGTTTTTCCCGGAAGACATCCGGCTCTAAAAGGTCAATCATGCGAATACCATTGCGGAACATTTTATCAGCATAAACAGGGGCAATGCCGCGGCGTGTGCTTCCTGCGGCCAAGTTGCCTTGATGTCCAGAAAGGGCGCCATCCATGACAATATGATAGGGCATAATCACATGAGCGCGATCGCTCACCATCAGTTTTGGATTAATGCCTTTATCTTTTACATACGCAATTTCATCGAGCAATGCTTTGGGGTCAACCACAACACCGTTGCCAATAATAGACATAGGTTCGCCATAGACAATTCCGGAAGGAATAAGATGAAGTTTGAAAGTATTACCATCCACGATGATGGTGTGGCCGGCATTGTTGCCGCCGTGAAAACGAACCACGTAGTCGGATTCGCCAGCAAAGAAATCGGTGATTTTTCCTTTGCCTTCGTCGCCCCATTGAGCGCCGACAATGATTCGTATTTTAGCCGAGTTGGTAGGCACTAATTGCCGATAGAAGTTTTAGTATGTGGGATTGAAAAGTCATTTAATTCAATTAAATCCTGCGTTAGACTTTACAGGTTCTATCAATATGATGAAAATGGATTTCTTGTTAAAATCATTTTTTTTTGGAGAACCCAGCTTTCTTTTTTGCCCAAACGAGCAATTTATGAATAGGTGGAAAATAATCAGCCAAAATAATAAGCCCTGGAATGCCAAACATCCATCCTTGAAAAATGGGGATGAGTCCACCAATAAGTCCAATGATAACGAGTGAAACCCCGAGAGAGATACGTAAAGTTTTTTTAATCATTGCTTCAATTTCATGGTTTGAATGGATAAATGGGATTGATTGGAAATTTCAAAGATTCGAGAAGAAAAAAGCAAATAGTGTCTAAAAAATCCAAGCACCTGTTCGTTGATTATCGTTTGTGATAAATTTGCATCTAATGTCCCAACATCTAAAAAATAACGAACCAATGGAGAAAAAAGCGGCGTATCTGTAAACGTGAGATGCCCCGTATTTTCTAGAACGACAAAGCGATTTTCACTTTGACTGTTTTGAATTAGCTCTGTCAATAGTTCGTAATTATTTGGATAATCAGAATTTTTCCAACTGGGTCTACCCATAAAGTAAAAAGGGATATCTAAACCAGATTTGAGTGTTGTTTTTGGGAGGGGGTTTATCCAGCCATCTAAAGCAAAACAGGCTTTGATTCGAGCATCATTGACTGAGGCATTGATGACCGCTGCGCCACCATAAGAATGCCCAATAGCACCGATTTTATTTAGATTAAATTTTCCTGCAAATTGTGGCGACAAATTTCCTGAATTCATTTTTTCTATTTGGTTTATGATATAGCTTAAATCTTTTGTTCTGGTTTCCATTTGCTTTTTTCGAATGAGAAGACTATCTAGATTTCCTCCTAAATCGGAACGATAATCCGCAATATGTCCATCAGGGAAAATCGTTATATTAGCATCGTAGGCATGGTCTAGCCCAAAGATAATAAATCCATGACTCACAAGATTTTCGATTAAGGAAGTATGCAAATATCTTGCCCCCGTGATTCCGTGAGAAAAAATGAGAACAGGCCACCCAGCTTCAGAAGATAAAATCGTAGCCTTTTGATGAGCGTTGGTTTGGATTAAATCCAAATGATTTGCAAAAAACGAAGGAAGCCCACCAGCTTTTGTCAAAGTCTCGGCTCGTTGATCTACAAAATCAAAATAAGGGGTTTTTTCTGACTGCGTTTCTTTTGTAGGATACCAAACTTGGACCATCAATTCTCGGACATCATCTGGGATTTCATTTGTAAACCATTCCAATCGAGATGAATCCACCCAATGAAAGGTTTCGGTTCCAATGGAATGAGATCCTGTCGGCTCGGGCAGAGAAAAAACAGGAACAAGCCACGAAAGTAAAGCAGAAACAAGAAGCCAAAGACCCATAGGCAACAGCCAAAGTTTTTTTGGCTTTCTTACATTTTTTTTGTGGAGCAAATAGGCTATCACAGGGAAAAAATAAGCAAGGGTCATTTGCCATCGAGAGGATTCAAAGTAAAAATGGATAAGCGTAACGATAAGAAGACAGAATAAGGTATAAAGAAAAGCCACTCGGTCTTTTTTTGAAAAAAGTAAATATAAAAGCCCCCCATTAAAAAGGAGAATAATCAATTCTAATAAGCGCATTCTATTTTAGCCCATATTCCTAAATTGTTGATAAATTGTTTTAATCATAGGGGCGATTTTGCACCGATTCATTGAAAATTGTAAAGACTATAATAAAATAGGATAAAAATGATGCCGATATTGATTCTGATTACAGGAGGAACCTTTGATAAAGAATATGACGAAATTACGGGAGAGCTTTATTTTAAAGATACGCACATGCAGGAGATTCTTAACTTGGGGAGATCTCAAGTTGAGGTAAAAATTCGGAATCTTATGTTAATTGATAGTTTAGATATGACCGAATCAGATCGCAGTATAATTTTAGAACATTGCAAGCGAGCCCAGGAAGATCAAATTATCATCACACACGGAACCGACACCATGACCCAAACTGCAAAAATAATTGCGGATGCCCAGCTCGATAAAACGATTCTTCTGACGGGTGCTATGATTCCTTATAAATTTGGGGCTAGCGATGGGCTTTTTAATTTGGGTGGTGCTTTGGCTTTTTCTCAAGCCTTGCCCCCAGGCGTTTATGTTGCCATGAATGGTCGTTATTTTGATTGGGATAAAGTAGCTAAAAACAAAAAGACGGGTATTTTTGAAGAAATAATATAGTAGCTTTTAGGTGTTTATTCGCTAACGCATTGACGTGAACACACGGCTCACGCCAACACATCAAACACGTTAATTATCCACAAGTCGTTTCTAAAAGCATTGCGCAAACCAGGTAAGGATCCATATTCGCTGATGGGCGACGATCTTCCAAGTAGCCTTTTCCTTCGTTCGCTGTTTGCATGGGGATTCGAATCGAAGCGCCACGATCGCTAACGCCATAACGAAATTCTCTAACGCTACAGGTTTCATGAAGTCCAGTCAATCGTTCTTCATTATGAGCGCCATAAGCTTCAATATGTTCTGCATGTTTTTCTTTTAGTTTTTCGCAGGCAGCTTCAATGATTTTTATTCCGCCCTCAGCTCGCATGGCTTTTGTAGAAAAATTAGTATGTGCGCCCGCACCATTCCAATCGCCAGCAACTGGCTTTGGGTGAAGGGTTGCGCTAACGCCATAATCTTCTGCAATGCGATACAAAAGATATCGCGCCAACCAAACTTGATCTCCAGCATCCAAAGTGCCTATCGGACCAATTTGAAATTCCCACTGTCCGGGCATGACTTCAGCATTAATACCAGAAATCTCTAATCCAGCTTCAATACAAGCTTCCATGTGATCTTCAACAATATCTCGCCCAAAAACTTCGTCCGCGCCTACACCGCAATAAAAAGGTCCTTGGGGAGCAGGATAGCCCCCTTCAGGCCAACCCAATGGAGACCGCCCTTGAAAAAAAGTATACTCTTGTTCAATTCCAAACCAAGGCTCTTCAGATAAAAATTTATTTGCTGTTACTTTACACGCTGCTCTCATATTTGTTTTATGAGGCGTACCGTCTGCATTCATTACTTCACACATGACTAAAAAGCTATCTTCACCACGAACTGGATCTGGCGCCAAAAAGGCAGGCTTAAGCAAACAATCACTATCAGTACCTTCTGCTTGGTTGGTGCTAGAACCATCAAAACCCCAATCAGGAATTTGGTCTAAATTTTCAATAGGCCCATCCAGCACTTTTGTTTTTGATCGCAATTTTTGTGTGGGCTGATGTCCATCAATCCAAATGTATTCTAGTTTAACTTTGTTCATAGTAACCTTTCTTTTGTATGTGTTTGATTATGGAAGTCGAACGGGGGTCAAGCTTTTATGGGATGATAAAATTATTTGTGTTTCTGTGCGCTTAACCCCAGGCCATTGTTGAATGTTTCGTAGCAATTTTTCCAATGATTGACTGTTTTCCGTTTCGATCATCATCAGATGAGAGCCTTTTCCAGTGGTGGAAAAACACCAAACCACCTCTGGCGTTTTGTTTGCTTCGTTGACCACATCAATATAGTGATCGGAGGAATTAGAAATAATGGTAATGAGCGCCAAAACATCAAGTCCAACCTTTTGCGGGTCAAGGATAGCTTGATAACCTAAAATAACGCCCGCTTCTTTCAGTTTTTTAATCCGCTCTGAGCTTGAAGGGACAGATAAATTTATTTTTTCAGCGATGTGACTTGCAGAAGCACGGCCATCCACCTGTAGAATGGCTAAAATTTTTCGATCAATTTTGTCTAGTTCACTATTTTTTTGAGCTAAAGTCATATCTAAATATATAATGTAATATTTATATTTACCAAATAAAATAATGTATAAGTTATAAATAATTAAATAAATTAGGAAAAACGAAGAAACAAGCAAAAACGTAATTGATAAAAAATTTCGTGTTTAGCTCAGAGTTTCTCAGTATTATCTCCCAATCAATATCTGAAAGAGACGATGGAAAACATTACGATATATCATAACCCGCTGTGAGGAAAAAGCAGGAAAACCCTGCAGCTGTTGCGTGACAATGGCGTAGAGCCCACCATCGTAGAATATTTAAAAAATGTGCCCACGATAGAAGCATTTCAATCACTGGGGAGAAAACTGAATATGCGTCCAGCGGAGTTTGTAAGAAAGGGTGAGGCTATGTTTAAGGAAAACAATTTGAAGGACAAGCTGGAAGATGATAAAGCACTTTTTGAGGCAATGAATCAGTTCCCAAAAATTATGGAACGCCCTATTATTGTAAGGGGAGAAAAAGCGGTATTGGGCCGCCCTCCAGAAAATATCTTAGACCTTATATAAACAATGAATATTAAAAAGCAGCTTTCTTTTCAGGTTTTTATTCTTGGTTTTATTCTGATTCTTGGGTGTGACCCGATTGTAGAAACCTACAACGAATCAGAATCCGCCATTTATTACTCAGCTACTGAAATAATTGAAGCAGAAAATCCTCCTGAAAATAAAATAAAAGTCATGACCTGGAATATCCGATTTGCGTGCGGACGGATTCCGTTTTTTGGGGACGCTTGTGGCGATCGGGTGATTTTAACAGAAGAAGAAGTTTTGGCGAATTTGGATTCTGTTGCGAGCAGGATCAGTCAAGAAACACCAGATATTATATTGCTTCAAGAGGTGGATCGATCTTCTAAGCGAACGGGATATTTAGATCAGATTCAATATCTATTAGACCATACTTATTTTAATTATGGTGCTTATGCCACTATTTGGAAGGCACAATTTATTCCCAGCGATGGTTTAGGTCGGATGGATATGGGGAATGTGATTTTGTCCAAATGGCCATTAGAAAATGCCGAGCGAATCAAACTCCCTTTGAGAGAAGATCAACCTGGGATTGTCCAATATTTCTATTTAAGAAGAAGCATTTTAAAGGTACAGGTAAAAATCCCAGGCCAGGATAATTTTTATGCTGTGAACATCCATGCCACCGCTTTTGCTACGGACGACACAAAGCAAAAACATGTCGACACATATTTAGAAACATTACAAGCTTTAGCCGACGAAGGTGCTGTTTTTGTTACGGGAGGCGATTTGAATTCCTTGCCACCAGGCGCCGATTCTACAGATTTTTGCATGGAAGATTTTTGCGATGGAGATAGTTATCACACAATAAATGCCGATCCTCTTCACAAAGATGGAAGTTATTTTGAAAATTTTGAGAACGAACCAAGCATACTTCAACCGCTTTATGATTTATATCATCCAGCGATATCGCTTACAAGATATTTAGACAGTGAATCAGGTTTTTTTACACATGCTCCAAGCACCAGCGACAGGAACAATACATATTATGATCGGAAATTAGATTATTTATTTACCAATATAGATAATGGTTGGGTGGTGGAATCTGAAAAAACACATCAAGATTTTAAGTTTATTTCAGATCATATGGCTGTTTCGGCTGTATTGGAGCTTCCATGAAACGTCTCCTTATAATAGGGTTTACCCTTTCCTTTCTTTTCGCTGAACATAAACATTGGTCTTCACACTCAGCTTATGTTATCCCAGAAAAACGTATAGAGATAGGCTTGTTTCAGCCATTGCGTATGGGCGTTTCTGGGAGAAAAGAGTGGGCGATTCACCCTGTTTATTTTTTTGTCATGCCGAACGTGAGCTTAAAAAAATCGCTTCCAGCGAAGTATGGATTTGCAGTTGCATCTCGCCACTCCATTATATATCCAACGCCACTTTTAAATATACTGGCCCGCAAAGGAACTGGTGGTCTCATTTCTTCTGAATTTACTTTTCCTGCAATGGGATTATTTAATAATGAAATTCTCCTCACGCGAAAGCTGAAAGCTTTTAATATTACCATGAAAGCAGGCTTTGTCATTGGAATTAGCCCTGAACCTTTAGCGAAAGAATCTACTTTGGACTTACCCATTGTTTATCATCGCTTGGCTCCATTATATAATGGGTGGGGACTTCGAACGGGTATAGACCTTGGAGGAAGATTAGCCAACCGCATTCAATTTCTTGCAGATTTGGATTTACATATCACGCCTAAACAAATGGATTTATTTGCTATTGAGCATAAAGGAATGCTCATTTGGGAGAAGAGCGAAAGGCTTCGAATTTCTCTGGGGTATAAACTGGTTTATGGAAAATATCCATTTGGGACGGCAATACACTTGCTTCCTTATCTTCCTATGTTGGAAACTTGGG
>JABHGY010000109.1 GCA_018671775.1 Fidelibacterota bacterium | reverse complement strand
CCTGAAACATATTATCTTCAAGGGCTAGATTACAATACAGAATATTTCATTGCTATAGAAGTAATGGATGAGATCGGTCAATCTTCTGGATTGTCTAACCTCGCTAACATTACTACAATCGGGGCCCCGGTTGTAGAATTATCAGTAGCTGGAATTACAATTACAATGCCTCAAAATTCTGAAGGAAGTCAAATGATAACTTTATCCAACTCTGGTGAAGCAAACTTGTCTTTCTCAGGATCAGTTGAAACAGGTGATGATGGTGCAAATTCATCACTGTTATTGGGAACAGGGTCTGGTGGCGCCATGGCAGATTTGTATTGGTTTGATCCAATTACGGGCGCTGTTGATACTCTATTGAGATTAGATGGGATTGATCATTTAACGGGCCTTTCTCAAAATCCTCAAACAAAAGTTTGGTATGGATCTGAATCGGATGGTGGATTGTTTTCCTTTGAGCCGGGTGATTCAACTATCAATTTTATTGGATCACACACAAGCACAGGAAATATTCCAGATATTGATTTTGCTCCAGATGGCACACTATATGGATGGTCAGAAGGATGCGATTGTCTAACAACAATTGATTTGGAAACCGCTGAATCAAACCAATTTGGCCAGGAAATAAGTTCTTGGCAAACTGGATTTGCGATTGATCAAAACGGACAAGGCTATATGAAGGCGGGAGACAATTTTTATTGGATTGATTTAGAAACTGGATCTAGCACTAAAATGATTTCATTAGATCTATCTCCACATAATATGTTGGATATTGGTTCAGATGGACAGTTTTATACGGGAATCAGGAGTGGAAGCAACTTTATCATTGCGACAATTGATACTTCAAATGGAACTGTCAATGAGATTGATACATTAGCCGTCTCATCTGTTGCAGCGCTTGCTATTGGGGCATCTGGTTGGGCATCTTTAGATCCGAGAGCAGGTGTTATTGCATCGGATGAAACCATCTCGTTAAATATTGAAGTGAATACTATCGGATTATCGGATAGCACTTATACCGGTTTGTTATCATTATCAACAAATGATCCAAATCAAACTTCTATAGAGATTCCCATAACACTAACCGTTTCTTCTGATGGGAATCCACCCTTATTGGTCACAGAATCATTGCCCAATGCAATTGAAGATGCAAATTATTCATTCCAATTAGAAGCGTATGATGAAAATTTGGATGATATTATTTACACACTAAATACGGGACCAGATTGGCTTACAATTTCTGAAAGTGGAGAAATAACAGGTCTTCCTGATAATTACGATGTTGGAGATTCTCTTGCTATTTCAGTGAATCTTTCTGATGGAATTTTGAACACGGACGCTGTATTATCAATTATGGTCGAAAACACCAATGATACACCGGTATTAGTTAATGCATTAGATGATATTGTGGTAGATGAAGATTCGGATTTGATGGAAATTGATCTTTCTGCTGTATTCGGTGATGAAGATATTTCTATTGGAATGGACTCATTAACGTACTCTATCCAAGGATATTTAACATTCAGAAAAGTGAATAATTCAGATTGGACACTTGAAGAAAATCAAGATCGAGTCAATGATAACGTATGGATAACAAGAGGCAATAGTCAAGCTATTTTTAATATTGCACAAGAAGATGGGTATTCAGGATCGTCTGGGAGTCCTCTTGGCACTGAATGGTCTTTTGGTTATGTTTCTGAAAATAGCGATCTAACTTTCCAGGATTTTAAAGCAGGCGTAAATAATTCACCTCCCAATGCTATTGGCAAACCTTTAGTAATGCATACAGTGGACGATGACCATTATTACGATATGATGATTCACCAATGGACAGGAGGCGGAGGCGGAGGAGGCTTTGCTTACACTCGTTTAAGTCCTGAAAATGGTGAAACACCCATATTGACACCAGAAATCAATGGTTCCACACTGACTCTTCATTTTCATCCTGAAGCTTTTGGCGAAACAGAGTTGGTAGTGGTTGCAACTGATCAAGCGGGTATATCTGCATCAGATTCGATAAATGTTACAATTAATTCTGTGAATGATATTCCTGGTGATTTTGCTTTATTAAGCCCAGAAGATGATGTTATGCTTACAGATTTAACCCCAACTTTTCATTGGGAAGAAGCTACGGATATAGATGATGGACGATCTACTTCTGGAAAGACTGATGTATCGTCGACTATTTTAGGAACTCAAACAGACTCACGTTCCATTAGCGGTTACCATTTTTTTATAAGCCTAGATGATGCTTTTACAGGTATCGTCCCAGATACAGTTATGACAAACAGTTATACACCAAGCGCTGATTTATCAGAAGATGAAGCGTATTATTGGAAAGTGGAAGCTGTTGATAATGACGGCGGTGTAACCAGTTCAGCTGTGTGGTCATTCTGGATGAACCATGAAAACAGTGCACCAGAAGAGTTTGTATTGCTTACACCGGTAGATGGTGATGAGCTCACAAGTCTAAGTCCAACATTCACTTGGCACGCTAGCAGTGATTTAGATATGAATGATGTCTTGAGCTATACGCTTGATCTTGGTGAAAGTATAGATAGTTTATCATCCGTTTATACTGGAACAGATACGAGTTTTACCGTTGCTGACCTTTCAGATAACACCACATATTACTGGAAAGTTCTTGCCACAGATTTAAGTGGGGCAACCACAGTAAATACCGATGGCTATCATTCGTTTATTATTAATGGTGGAAATGATGCACCATCAATGGTTAACCTAATATCGCCTGATTCTGTGATAGTATTAACTTTAGCACCAGAATTTCATTGGACGGAAGCCATAGATCCTGATCCAAATGATTCAATTTCTTATGAATTATTTTGGATGAATTCGCTTGAAACGCAAGTTGATTCTGCTATAAGTGAAACAAACTCAATGAGTTTGGCGTTTTCTTTAGAGGACAATGCAGAATATTCGTGGTGGGTTAAGAGTACGGATGGAGAGGACGGTGTCTCTGAATCGGAATCTGCTATTTTTTGGACAGATTTAGTTCCCGAAGCACCTTTGGCATTTAATACAATTTCACCAGTAGATAGTGCAGTAGGATTAACTGAAAATGTCACTTTTTCATGGGATATTTCAGTAGATCCTGATCCAATTGATCTTGTTTCTTACACCTTGGTTTATGCAACAGATGCGAATGATAGTAGTACCTATGTTATGATTCCTACAGCTGAAGAAACAACAACGATGTCAACCTTAGCAAACAATACAGAATATTTTTGGTGGGTTATGGCAAATGATGAAGATGGATTATCAACACAAAGTAATGATGGTGAGGTAAATAGCATTGTGGTAGGGACATTAGCAATTGATCCAAATAGTTTAATCCCCAATGTTTTTGCGCTACATCAAAACTATCCGAACCCTTTCAATCCAACAACTACACTTCAGTACGATTTACCTGAAGATGCGCAAGTCAATATTATGATTTACGATTTGATGGGACGAGAGGTTAAAACCTTGGTGAATAATAAACAGACGGCCGGCTTTAAATCTGTTCTTTGGGATGCGACTAATAACTTAGGTCAACCCGTAAGTGCAGGAATGTATCTCTATAGAATTTCTGCTGGAAACTTTCATCAAGTGAAGAAGATGATTTTGTTGAAGTAATATACACTGCGATTCGAAAATTAAATAGGGACGGTTTTACTGTCCCTATTTAATTTTTAAAATATATATTTGTTATCTTCCTTTTAAATTCAATCCAATAGATTCGGAAAAATTGATTTGAAACTTTTTTTAATCTCTTTAGTAATAAGAAAAACCTTTAACTTTCTGCGATGCAAAACCGAAAAATAACTCTTGTTCAGCAACTTTTGGTCGGATTCTTTTGTCTGTCCTTAACTGTTTTTCACAGCGTAAAATCCCCCGTTTTATGCCTTGAAACGGATGGTCATGTCAATATTGAATCCAATTGTGATAGTGAATGTGATATCCCAAAAGAAGATAATCATAACGATGATTGTGGTGAATGTGTGGACGTCCAATTATGGGATTATAATTCCGATACAGCATTTATAGTTACATCAGCAAATTTCCAAATTGATTTTAATATAATCACTCATAATCCATTTTTAGATAAAAATATATTTTATAAATATTCAATATCTCAGACCATTGAAAATCCGCACAATAATTTACCACCCTTTTTAAAAAATACCATTTTGCTTATTTAGACTCTCTTTCTTATTTGGACTACATCGATTGTGTCGATGTGCGAATTGAAAAGCCAATTCACTCCAATACTATCGATTAAATAAATCGATTATTTTTTCAAACATTTTAGAAAGGTGAGTTATGCATACTCTCATACGGTGTATCCTTTACACCGCAATTACATCATTGGCAGTTTGCCAAACATTGGATATAGAAACACTAGAAAGGTTAGTGATTGAAAATAATTACCAACTCTTGGCTCGTGCAAAACAAATCAATATTCAACACGGGAAATTAAGCCAAAGTAGAAAACTGCCAAACCCAGTCTTGGGTTTTGTTTCAGGTTCCGGTGCAGACCCTGAAACATCAGGCATGATTTCTCAAACAATTCAGCTCGGCGGAAAAAGAAAACATAAAATTAAGTTAAGTGAACTTGAATTGGAAAAAGTAGAATTAGAATATGAGAAACTGAAGCTAGAAAAATTGACAGTAGCATTCCAGTTATTTGTGAAAATCCTTCATCTCCAAGAACTAAAATCACTCCAAAACGATAGAATATCTGTTGCAGAAGAATTGTTGATATCCGTAAGCAAGAAAGTGGAAGCCGGGAAATTATCTCCTGCAGAACATTCTCGCGCCAAGATCCAACACTTTCAAGAACAGATGAAACTTAACGTCTTAAACACAGAGTTGGAAAGGGTATGGATTTCAATATCAGCACTTTATGGAGGTGAAAAAACTTCATTCGATTATGCCGAAGGTGATTTCAGGCATATTCCTATAATTGCTCGATCTAATATTTTGGATAATTCACTGGCTATTAAATTGGCCGAACTTTCTGTGGATATTCAAAGAATCGCTATAAAATCAGAAAAAGCGGAGGCCATTCCTAATCTTGATATGGGTGCAGGATTAAAAAGAAGCGATGTCCCCGGAAATACATTTCAAATAGGATTATCCATTTCGATCCCCATTTTCAACCGCAATCAAGGGAATATACAAAGTGCTGTATTTGGCTTGGATGGGAAGGCGTTCGCATTAAAGTCAGTGGAATCCCAATTAATGTCAGAGTACGTAAATATTAAGAAAGAATTGGATTTACTTTATTCTGAAACTACAATGCTGAAAGAAGAAATCATTCCTGAAGCGCAAAACGCATACATAATTATTAGCGATGGATATTTGAATGGACGTTTTAGCTATCTGGATGTGGTGGATGCACAAAAAATGTGGTTTTTGTCGAGGTCGCAATATTTGGATGCATTGAAAAAATATCACTACAATATTTTTGAATTAAATCGAATCAGCGGCAATAATAATCAAACAACTTTTAAAGAGAGAAGTAATCATGAATAAAACAATCATTGGCACAGCAATTATAACAGCATTATTAACCTTTTTCGTTACACGGCAATATTTTACACCGAATGATGAAATCCATGAGGAAAATCATGCAGAAGATAATCATGAATCAGAAATGAATTTTTCACAGGAATTAATGGATGAATTCGGGATAGTTGTAGATACTGCATCCGGTGGAAATTTGGAAAGAACTATCGAATTGCCAGGCGAAATTAAAATTGACCCTGACCGTTTGGCACATATTACACCCCGATTTGACGGAGTCGTACAAAAAGTATTTAAACAAATCGGTGACCGTGTAAAAAAAGATGATTTATTGGCCATCATTGAAAGTAATGAAAGTTTAACAACGTATGAACTCAGGTCATCCATTGAAGGCATTGTGATTGATATGCACTTTACGAAGGGAGAAACGGCCCAACGTCCTGACCACTTTTTTGCTGTGGCTGATTTATCGGAAGTGTGGGTGAATTTGAGTATATATCAAAAATATCTTTCCCAAATCGAAATAGAACAAACGGTTAATGTGATTTACAATTCTGAAAATCATTCTGTTAAAGGTCAAATTTCATACATTTCTCCAACTCTGGATGAACGAACAAGAACGGCAACAGCACGCGTCATCATAAATAATGCCGAATTCAAATTTCGGCCTGGGCAATTCATTACAGGAGAAGTTATTGTAGATAATACATATTGTAATATTGTCGTTCCAAAAACGGCATTAGAAACGGTAGATGATAAACCTGTAGTATTTACAGTAGATGAACATGGGATAGAACCTAAAAGTGTTACCTTCGGGAAAAAGAATCATAAAAATGTCGAAATAATTTCTGGATTGACACTTGGCCAATCCTATGTGAAAAAGGGTGCTTTTGTCCTAAAAGCAGAATTTGGAAAAGAATCATTTGGCGGTGGGCATAATCATTAAAAAATGGAGTGGATTGACACTGTCAATCCTTGCTTCGCCAAAAATGTTGACGTCGTTACTGTGCATCAACACGATTGATTGATTCCAAAGTAAAAGGAAAATTTAAAATGAAAAAATTAATTCAATTTGTATTAGAAAATCGCTTCCTGATGGTTCTCATTGGTGTCATTATTATTGGAAGGGGATATTATAGTTATAAAAATTTACCGCTGGATGCTTTGCCTGAAATAACGCCCCCCGTCGTAAGAGTATATACAATCACAGAAGGATTGGCGCCGGAAGAAGTTGAGCAATTAGTCACTTACCCAGTGGAAGTTGCCATGGCAGGATTACCCAATATTGCAGAACTTCGTTCAATTTCTACGTTCGGACTGTCTATTGTAAATGTGTTTTTTGACGATGGAACTGACATTTATTTTGCTCGTCAACTGGTGAATGAAAGGTTACAGGAAGCATCCCGACAAATCCCCGAAGGATACGGTACACCAGAAATGGGTCCCATTGCAACGGTCCTTGGTTTGGTTATGTTTTATTACCTTGAAGACGAAACTGAAACGTATTCGTTAGAAGAACTTCGCACCATCCAGGATTGGATGATAAAACCAATTCTTCGCACAATCCCTGGTGTGACAGAAGTCATAAGCGTTGGAGGATTTGAAAAACAATTCCAGGTTACGGTTCAACCAGATGCTTTACTTCGTTATAATGTTAATCTCAATAATATTATTGAGAAGATAAAAACCAATAATTCCAATGTAGGTGCTCAATATATCATCAAAAATGCGGAAGAATTTACTGTAAGGTCCATTGGACTTGTGAATTCGATGGATGACTTGGGGAAAATTGTCATTAAATCTGTCGATGGAACGCCAGTATTTTTAAATGATTTGGCAGAGATTGGTATCGGTGGGGAAATTCGTCGTGGACTCCAAACACGCAACGGGGAAAAAGAAGTTGTGGCTGGGCAAATCGTCAAATTGTTCGGCACAAATTCTTCAGTTATTATTGAACGAGTGGAAGAGAAACTTACAGAAATTAATGATATACTTCCCGATGGTGTTCAAATGGTGCCATACTACGAACAAAAAACGTTGGTGAACGCAAGTTTATCCACAGTCACCAATGCATTAATTCAAGGGATTGTGTTAGTCATTTTAGTCTTAATATTATTTTTAAGCGATATTAAATCAAGTTTAGTGGTGGCTTTTTCGATTCCATTTTCACTATTATTTTCGCTTGTTGGGATGAACTATTTTGGAATTTCTGCGAATTTAATGTCACTATCTGGATTGGCCATTGCTATTGGGCTTTTGGTAGATGATTCCAT
>JABHGY010000108.1 GCA_018671775.1 Fidelibacterota bacterium | reverse complement strand
AACACCTTATAATGGCGAAACTGATCGGAGATTAAATGATGGTCTTGAGCATTCATTTGATTCTTCCGTTCGAGTGGGGGTTGGTAGGCGCTTGCGCCGAACCGGCCCCCTGACTGTTTACAGTTTCGCCATTGGTCGGGCGCAAAGCGACCGACCAACTAGTTAATATACCGCAGATATGAAGTATATTACTCTTATATGCTGCGCTATACTGTAAGTTTGTATTTAGATTAAATCCCATATTATTTTGATATAGATTCCAGCGTCGATTGATAAATATCATGTTGATCCGGATCTAATTCTTTCATATCTAAGAGAAAATCTTTTCTGCCCAGAATGGCAAAAATATCAGCAATGGTTTTGGCCTGAATTTTCATGAAAAATAGCGTATATCGTTCGCGCCCAAATTCTTTATAAACCAAATCTAAGCCATTAATCATCTTTTCAAATTCTTGAATCGCCTCATCTATGGCGCCCTCTTGAAATAATTCCAAGGCATAATAATAAGCAAGTCGCGCTTTTCGGAGCCCATTGTTTGAAGTCAAATCATCCACAAGATTTGTCCGAGCAGCCCACCCTTTTTTCAAATCAGAGCTTTGTCCGCGAAAGGCAATTTCACGAGAAATTTCATAATGTTTTCCACCCCCATGAAGTTCGTAAGTATCAATTTCATTGGCCAAAATAAGGTTTGTATAAAAGGCAATAAAACTAGAAAGGGGTTCAAAAATCACAGGGTCGTAATAAAGCGCTGATCCTGAAGTATAATTAAATTGGAGACCTTTATCGAAATAACGTTGATCGCCTCCATTAGAAAAAAGAGCCTGACACAAAAATATTTTTTGTCCACTTTTAACGGAAACACCTTCAAAAATCATCTGAATATGAAGCGGAATCTGCAAATCGTTGAATTCTTCACTCCATCTTGTGCCGATAATAAAACGTCGAATATCATCTTTGAGTTGATAAATTTCTTGTCTTTCATCCCCACGGAGCAATTGTTCATCAAAAGATATATTAATTTTTCCAAATTGTCCTAAGGCAATGGAAAGAAAAAAGAAAGTGAAGGTAAAGCGTTTCAATACAGAGAATTTCATCGATGCAAAATTGGGGTAAATTCGAAGACACCTACAAGAATAAAATGATAAGCTTCCGTTCACAACACATTTACCAAAACGTTTTAAATCGCCTCAATAAGAAATAGCTGTCATTTCAAAATGTTAAGAATGTAAATATTCGGAATCCACTTTAAGCGTGACTGACAATCTTTAGATAGATTTCACATCTCGTTCCTCGTGCGGAATGCCAAAATTATTTTGGACAGAACTGGGTTCATAAATAATATTTTTCGGAGTAATTTATAATCATGGAAAATATCAAAGATTTATTAAATCATAAAAGTGCACAAAGCTGTCTGTCCATTCTTGAAACCGCAGGCCAACTCGCTTCATCTTTAAATGTGGAAGTCTATCTTGTGGGCGGGTTTGTCCGAGATCTGATTATGGGAAATCGATTAAATGATATTGATATGATGGTGGTGGGCGATGGGATTGCATTTGCAAAGGTATTAGCTCAAAAGCTCAAGATGGGAAAAGTGGTTCCATTTGAAAAATTTGGAACAGCCCTGATTCCAAATGAAATCATCCAAATCGAAATTGCTTCAGCGCGCAGTGAATCCTATAGAGATGATTCACGAAAGCCGAGTGAAGTCATTTATACGGATTTGAAAGGCGATTTGCTTCGTCGTGATTTTACGGTCAATGCCATGGCGGTGGACATCCGTCCTGAACATTTTGGTGAATTGCACGATCCTTTTGATGGTATGAAAGATATTGAAGCGAAAAAGTTGTTGACTCCGCTGGATCCAGATAGCACCTTTTCCGAAGATCCACTTCGCATGATGCGCGCCGCATATTTCGCGTCTAAGCTGGGTTTTGAGATAGATTCGGCTGGATTGAATTCCATTAAGCGTCAAGCCAAAAGAATCGATATTGTCTCTTGGGAACGGAAAACCACCGAACTTACCAAAATTTTAAAAACGCCCAAACCGTCTATTGGAATAGATATTCTCCAGAAAACAGGTTTGCTGAAATTTATTTTCCCTGAAATTGACAATATGATTGGCTTGGAACAAACGTCCGAATGGCATCACAAAGATATTTATACTCATACCATGCAGGTGGTGGATAATTCGGCGAAATTGACGGACAAAATGGAAATTCGATTTGCTGCTTTAGTACATGATATTGCCAAACCGCATACACGAAGAATTGATCCGAAAAAAGGATATACCTTTCATGGACACAGTGAGGTAGGCGCCCGCATTTTAAAAAAAGTAGCAAAACGGATGAAGCTATCAAATGAATTGCAAAATTATTTAGTGAATATGACTTTATTGCATTTACGTCCTATTGCTTTGGCGAAAGGCGAAGTGACTGATTCTGCCGTGCGGAGATTAATGGTCTCGGCTGGAGAGCAAGTAGATGATTTGTTGGTTTTGTGTCGGGCGGATATCACCACGAAAAATCCCAATAAGGTGAAGCGTTACCTCAAGAATTTTGATATTGTGGAATCAAAAATGGCGAATGTGACTGAACGGGATGCGATGAAAGCTTTTCAATCTCCTGTTAAAGGAAACGAAATTATGGAGATTTTTTCTTTAACAGAAGGGAGACAGATTGGAGCCATCAAGCTTGCTGTGGAAGAAGCCATTTTAGACGGAGAGATTGAAAATACTTACGATGCAGCAAAATCGTATCTCTTGGAAATGAAAGAAGCGTTGGATTAGGATTCTGCTCTTAAAAAACAATGAGATTAGTGCTTATTATGTCTAATTTCGCGCCATGTTTCGAAGCTGTTTACCTTTGGAAAATTGATTTTCACAACGAACAGGGAGACCCTTAATCTGATGAACACATCTCTTTTTATTTTAGCTGGCGCACTCTTGATAACATTAGCACTGATTCTATATTCCCGAGCATTGATTCCTGTATTAAAGTCCAGGATGCTCACAAAAAAACAACTCATTATATTGTCTAGTGGATTTGTTTCAGAAGTCATTGCGGTGTGGTGTATGGCAGCTATTTCAACTCAATCAGCATTTACGCCCCATTCCTTATTGGGATATGCTGGCGCATTTGTAATTTTTGTTTCTATCATTTGGGGCTGGAAAACAGCAAAAGATGAAGAGCCGTGGGCACTTTCAAAATGTCAATTTAATTTTTACCGATTTGTCTATATTTTTTGGGTGATTTCTTATGTGACCGGTGTTTATAGCGCCATGAGCCGATAGGAAAATTTATCGTGGCGAACAAAAAACAAACCAAATATATATTTGTCCTTGGGGGCGTCATGTCTGGTTTAGGAAAAGGCATTGCAGCCTCTTCCATTGGATATCTGTTGAAATCCGCCGGTTTACGTGTTACAATCCTTAAACTCGATCCTTATCTCAATATTGATCCAGGAACCATGAATCCATATCAACATGGAGAAGTTTTTGTCTTAGATGATGGCTCAGAAACAGATTTAGACTTGGGACATTATGAACGATTTATTGATGTAAATATGACCAAGAACAACAATGCGACTGCAGGACAAATTTATAGCAATGTTTTAGAGCGAGAACGAAAAGGGGAATATCTGGGAGAAACGGTTCAGGTTATTCCTCATATCACCAACGAAATTATTGATCGGATTAAGGCAGTTAATCAACCGAAAAAATATGATATTGTTATTTGTGAAGTGGGCGGAACCGTAGGCGATATTGAGAGTTTGCCTTTTATGGAAGCGATTCGTCAATTATCCTTAGAATCAGGTTATCACAATCATATTTTGGTGCATGTTACTTTGTTACCTTTTATCAAAGCGAGTGGTGAACTCAAATCTAAACCGACGCAACATTCAGTCATGAAATTACGCGAAATTGGTTTATCACCTGATATTATTTTGTGCCGCTCCGAATATGCTGTTGAGAAATCAGTTCGAGATAAAATAGCCCTTTTTTGCAATGTGCGTCCAGATCATGTGCTTGAAGGGCGAGACTTGGAAAGCATTTACGAAGTCCCTTTGGTTTTGCATGAGCAAGGCGTAGGTGACATCATCAACAATCGTTTTCAATTGGATAAAGAAATGGATGTTTCCCACTTAGAAGATTTTATCCATAATTTCAAAAACCCTGCCAATGAAGTAAGCATTGCCATGTGTGGGAAATATACGGAGTTATTAGATGCATATAAGAGTGTCATCGAATCTTTTATCCATGCGGGCGTAGAAAATGCAGCACGTGTCAAAATCAAATGGATTAAAACCGAAAAAATTGTGGATGATGACTCTGCAGAAAAAGCGTTCAAAAATGTGCAAGGCATTCTGCTTCTCCCTGGATTTGGATCTCGTGGATCAGAAGGAAAAATATTGGCATCCAAATATGCCCGCGAAAACCATGTCCCATTTTTAGGAATTTGCCTCGGACTCCAGTGTGCCGTGATTGATTTTGCTCGCCATGTTTGTGGACTCAAAGATGCTAATTCAACAGAATTTAATCCGAAGACAGCTCACCCCGTGATAGACTTGATGGAATCTCAGCGAGCAATTAAAATTAAAGGTGGCACCATGCGTTTGGGCGCTTATGATTGCACACTTAAAACGGGAACAAAAACCTACGCCGCCTATCGAAAGAAAAATATTTCGGAAAGACATCGCCATCGGTATGAAGTGAACAATCGATATAGAGCAAGACTAGAGAAAAAAGGATTAATTTTTTCTGGCGAGAATAAAGAATTGGGCGTTGTGGAGGCCGTGGAATTGCCTAATCATCCTTGGTTTGTTGCAGGGCAATTTCATCCAGAATTAAAAAGTCGCGTCAATCGAGCTCATCCTTTGTTTCGGAATTTTATTGCGGCCACACTAAAGTATGATTCATTAAAATAAACATGAATTCGTCTGTTCAAAAAATAAAATTGATTATTTCCGATGTAGATGGCGTTTGGACAGATGGAACGATTTTTCTCAATGGAACGGGAGAAGAGTTTAAACGATTTTCTGTTTTGGATGGTGCGGGCATGGCAGTAGCGCGAATGGCAGATTTGAAGGTCGCATTTATCTCAGGACGATTTTCTAAAGCCACCGAAGCACGAGCAAAAGAGCTCAAAATTCAAGACGTTTATAATGGCACTTTGAATAAATTGATTCCCTATGAAGCCCTTAAAAAAAAATACCAATTAGACGATGATGAAATTGCTTTTATTGGAGATGATATGATTGATATGCCTGTTATGGAAAAAGTAGGCACAGCTATTTCTGTTTCTGATGCATATCCTTTGGTAAAAGAGTTGGCAGTTTATGTGACAGAAAAAGCAGGTGGAGAAGGGGCTTTTCGGGAAGCAGTGGATTGGATATTAAAGGAGCAAGGACGATACGAAGATGTGCTTATCCAATTGCGTGAAGCGGTTAGCACGTTCAATAATGAAGAATAGGATTTACGAAATTCTCTCATGCAATTCAAAAATATAATTACCAAGATGCCTCTATTTGTTGGGCTGATTTTCATGGCTTGCGAAAAACCGATTGAAATGAACGATATGGAAATCCAGGAAAAAGGGCCAGATCAAGAGGGTTGGAATGTGACCATATATTTGAGTGATGAAGGCAGTCTAACGGCCAAAATTCGTGCGGGACATCTCGAAAAATATCATGAAAAGCAATTCGCGCTTTTGGATAGTGGTGTGGTCATCGATTTTTTTGATGGAGAGGAAAATCACACGTCCAATTTGAAAGCAATACGTGCTGAAGTGGATCAGAAATCCAATGATATGGTGGCGATGGGTCAGGTTGTGGCTATCTCTGATAGCGGAATGACACTTTATACAGATACACTGACTTGGGATTCGAAAAAGGAAATTATGTTTACGAAAGATTCGATTATGTTGACAACCCAATATGCAGATACTTTGTATGGCGTGGGATTTGAATCTGATTCTGATCTAAATCATTGGAAAATTTTAAAGCCTTCAGGCGTGAGCAATCGAGAGTTGAAAAAATGAAGAATCAAACACTCAGCGCAAAAAATATATCCAAAAAATATGGAAATCGTATGGTGGTCCAAGATGTAGATATTTCCGTAAATAAGGGAGAAATTGTTGGATTACTCGGTCCGAATGGCGCAGGAAAAACGACTACATTTTATATGATTACAGGCATGGTAAAACCTACTTTTGGGAATATCTTTTTAGATGAAAAAAAAATTACGGATGAACCTATGTATAAGCGGGCTCGGGCTGGCGTAGGCTATTTAGCGCAAGAACCGTCCATTTTCGGAAAATTGTCGGTAGAAGATAATTTGAAACTTGTCTTGGAAATGCGGAGTGATTTATCATCATCGGAGCAAAATGAAAAGATGGAAAAATTATTGGACGAATTATCTATTGCTCATTTACGAAAAAGCAAAGGGAATACTCTTTCCGGTGGAGAAAGGCGACGAGTGGAAATCAGTCGTGCTTTGGCCATGGATCCAGATTTTATCCTTTTGGATGAACCGTTTGCTGGTGTGGATCCGATTGCGGTAGAAGACATTCAATCCATCGTTCGCTCTCTCAAAGAAAAAAATATTGGCGTTTTGATTACAGATCATAATGTGAGAGAAACTTTGTCGATTACGGATCGTTCTTATCTATTGTTTGAAGGAAAAGTATTGAAAACAGGAAGCTCTGAATCCTTAGCAAATGATGAAGAAGCACGTCGTTTATATTTAGGCGCAAAATTTAGATTGGACTAATGGCAACCCATCTAAAACAAGTCTTAGCTCAAAAACAGAAGCTTTCGCCAACGCAAGTTTTACAAGCAAAACTTCTTCAATTGAATGCTATCAATTTAGAGCAAGCCATTTTGGATGAGTTGGAACTTAATCCCTTATTGGAGCAAGTAGAAACGGACACTTCAGAAGATGTAAATTCGGAAGATGAATCGCTTTTAGATGCGCTAGATTTGACTGAAAAAGAAGTTTATGAAGATGATTTTTCTTATAACAAACAAGAAGAAAAAGAATACGGTCCTTTAGCAGAAAGCCATAGTTTTTTGGAAGATGTGATTGCTCAGTTGGATGATACTGGCCTTTCTGAACTTGAAGTCGAAATTGCGGAAGAAATCATTTGGAATGTAAATGACCGTGGATATTTAGATACAGAACTGATTCTAATTGCGGATCGATTTGGAAAAAAAGATGAAGATATTGAAGATATTCTCAAAGTTGTCCAACGTCTTGAACCAAAAGGTTTAGGTTCTCGAAATATTCAAGAATGTTTGCTCGTTCAGTTGGAGGATGATGAAGCATCTTTAGCGTGGAAAATCGTTCATTATTTGTTTGAAGATTTTATGCACAAGCGTTATGAAAAAATTCAGACAAAAACGAAATGTTCTCACGAAGCATTACAAGAAGCGATTGAGCTGATTTCTCAATTAAATCCTCGTCCAGGAGAAGGGCTTCAAGATCGCTATCAAGTGGTGATTCCAGATTTGATTGTTAGAGAAGAAAATGATGGCTGGCGTATTACCACCAATGATGGCGGTATTCCGGAAGTGCGCGTGAATCAAGAGTATGCAGGCGCTTTGGATCAGAAATCTATTACAGCCGAAACAAAAAAATTCATGAAAGAAAAGTTGGATTCGGCTCACTGGTTTGTGGATGCGGTAAACCAAAGACGTCGCACCATGTTGAATGTGATGAAGACCATCATTGAGAAGCAAACAGAATTTTTTAAGGGGAACATCGAACATCTCCAGCCTATGGTATTACAAGATATTGCGGATATAATTAAGATGGATATATCCACAATAAGTCGCTCAACTCGCGGTAAGTTCGTGGACACCCCTTACGGTGTTTTTGAACTGAAACATTTTTTTTCTGATGCGGTTTCTTTAGATGATGGACGCGTTGTATCAAACTATATCATCAAAATTGCATTGGAAAAAATCATTTTGGCGGAAGATAAAAAATCGCCTTTGAATGATGATGAATTAGGAACAAGATTGGCTGAAGTGGGTTACAAGATGGCTAGAAGAACCGTAGCGAAATACAGAGATCAATTGGGTTATCCTGTAGCTCGATTAAGAAAAGAATTTTAATAAAGGAGAAATAACAATGGCATATCGAAGAATAATCGTCGGGGATAGCGAAATAAAAGTCCCTGAAAAACTACTCACTTTGGGACTCATTCCCATTGTACTTATCGTCTTTTTCGGATGGCTTTCTACCGGCATTTATAAGGTGGGACCAGATGAAGTCGGCGTGGTGCGGACTTTTGGAGAATTCACGCGCGTAGATCAACCGGGTTTGAATTACCATTTTCCTTACCCCATTGAATCGGTGGATACGCCCAAAGTCACGGAAGTGAAGCGAATCGAAATTGGGTTTCGTTCTTTAGGCAATGGTCAGTACCGCGCTATCAATCAGGAAAGTTTAATGCTCACAGGAGATGAGAATATCGTGGATGCAGAAATGATTGTTCAGTATAAAATCAAATCACCGGAAGCCTATTTATTTGACATTGTCAAGCCTAGACTGACTGTTCGCGAAGCTGCTGAAGCGAGTTTAAGAACGGTGGTGGGTCGTCATAATATCGATGAATCTTTGACCAGTGGAAAGCTCAAAATCCAAGAAGAAACGAAGGCTTTGTTGCAGGAGATATTGGATAAATATGGAGCAGGCATCCAAGTGGTAGCTGTCCAGTTGCAAGACGTTTCTCCCCCAGAACAGGTGCTTGGCGCTTTCAAGGATGTGGCTTCAGCCAAAGAAGATAAAAATCGTATGATTAACCAAGCGGAAGGGTATCGGAATGATTTAATCCCAAAAGCACGGGGAGAAGCAGAAGCACGTATTCGTAATGCGGAGGGTTTTAAGCAAGCCCGAACCAAAAGAGCAGAAGGGGATGTGGCCAAATTCAAATCTATGCTCAAGGAATATCGCAAGGCGAAGAATATTACCAAAAAACGACTTTATTTAGAAACCATGGAAGAAATTTTACCAGGGGTTGAAAAAGTGATTGTTCCTGATGGAGACAATGGGAACGTGCTCAATCTCTTGAATCTCAACCCAACGAAAGGGAAGAAATAATGAAAAAAAATATATTTTTAGCAACAATAATTCTTGGGCTTTTGTTTGCTTTCTCCACTGTATTTCTTGTGGACGAAACGGAGCAGGTGGTTATCCTTCAATTTGGAAAACCGATAAGAACCATTACGGAACCAGGACTTAATTTTAAATTGCCCGCTCCATTTCAAACCGCGTCCGTTTTTGACAATCGCTTGTTGGAATATGATGTGCCACCAGAAGAGATTTTGAGTCAGGATAAAAAATCACTTATCGTTGATAATTATGTACGATTTAGGATTGTGAATCCACTTCTTTTTCTCCAAACCGTGCAATCGGTTCCCATTGCTGTAACGCGCTTGGATGACATTGTTTACTCCAAATTACGTCAGGAATTAGGAACGCATGAAATGGCAGAAATCATTACAGAAAATCGTGACGTCATCATGGAAAAAGTAACGCGAGAAAGTAATGAAGCAACAGGACCTTATGGCATTGAAGTTGTGGATGTTCGTATCAAACGAGTGGATTTACCTCAAGAAAATGAAAAATCCATTTATGCTCGGATGGAAGCAGAACGAATGCGTCAGGCGAATAAATTTAGATCGGAAGGTGAAGAAGAAGCTCAAAAAATTAGAGCCACAACAGATCGAGATAAAGTGGTGGTTTTGGCAGATGCGTATAAAATAGCACAAGAAATTCGTGGTGAAGGGGAAGCAAAGGCTTTGCAGATTTATGCAGATGCTTTTTCAAAAGACCCAGATTTTTATGAGTTTGTCCGCACGTTGGAAACCTACAAAAAGGTCATTGATAAAAATACGACTTTGGTTCTTCCATCCAATTCAAAATTATTCAAAATTTTAACAGAATAAGTTTCTTCTATTTAATCCGGCGGACAATAGTAGAAAGTAATTTTTATTTTTACCCAATCAAATCCTCAAATGTTGGGGATAGATGGGGGTTTATAAAAATATGATGAAAATTAAAATTACGATTAACCCTCGCCAAAGTAATTTATTTAGGGAAACGAATTTATTAAACAGCTATATTAAGGAAAATAAAAATGGTAAATCATTTTCTCCATATTAGTGATTATTCTAAAGAAGAACTTTTGGGTATGCTTCATTTGGCTAAAGAAATCAAAGCTAAATTTCATGGCAAGGAATCCTATAAGCCATTCAAAGATCGATCTTTGGCGATGATATTTGCTAAGCCGTCTGCTCGGACACGCATCTCTTTTGAGACAGGATTTACTTGGATGGGCGGTCATGCTTTATTTTTAGGTCCGAATGATATCGGCGTGGGAAAGCGAGAAGCAATTAAGGATATTTCTCGCGTTGTCTCTCGCTACAATGATATGATTATGGCTCGTTTGTTTGACCATGAACACATGATTGAATTGGCAAAATATGCTGATTCTCCCGTTGTGAATGGGCTAACCGATTACAATCATCCTTGTCAAATTATGGCGGATATTCTTACTGTTTGGGAACATCGTGGTCATTTGGATGATTTAAAAATTACGTATATGGGAGATGGCAATAATATCGTTCATTCTTGGTTACAATTGGCGAGTAAGTTCCCAATGCATTTTGTGTGTTGTGGGCCAGAAGGCTTTGAACCAGATGAAACGACCGTAAAAATGGTGGAAGATTCGGGTATTTCTACTTTTGAATTATCTCACAATCCAAAATCAGCCGTAAATGGAACCGATGTGATTTATACCGATGTGTGGGCATCCATGGGACAAAAAGATGAAGTGGAAGCACGAGAGAAACTATTTGCTGATTTTCAAGTAAACGAAAAGCTCATGGATAGCACAGGTAAGGAAACTTTATTTATGCATTGTCTTCCTGCGGAACGAGGACGAGAAGTAACAGATGGCGTGATGGAAGCGGATTATTCCATCGTTTTTGATGAGGCGGAAAATCGTATGCACGCACAAAATGCCATTATGGTTTCTTTAATTGAAAACTAGAATTTAAAGACGAGCATTGCTTAATATAAACTTTTCCATCACTTTGGATTTTCTATAAAAAGGTATAATTTCCCCGACAATTTTTAAGATTAAAGGAAACATTATGAGCGAATATTATTTTACATCAGAATCCGTAACCGAAGGTCATCCAGACAAAGTTTGTGATGCCATATCCGATGCGATCTTAGACAATTTATTAGAACAAGATTCCGAATCTCGTGTGGCGTGTGAGACTTTAGCAACAAAAGAAATGGTCGTAGTTGCGGGTGAAATCACTACGGATGGATTTGTTGACGTAGATCGTATTGTTAAAAACACCTTAAATGAGATTGGCTATGATGATTATACAAAAGGGATGAATCAAGAAACGGTGAAAGTGATTTCAGCCATTCAACCCCAATCCAAAGAAATATCCCAAGGTGTAAGTCAAGGGAATGATGAAGAGCAAGGCGCTGGCGATCAAGGACTTATGTTTGGTTTTGCTTGTAAGGAAACACCAGAATTGATGCCTTTGCCGATTCAAATGGCCCATCGCTTGACAGAGAAATTAACCGAATTACGAAAAGATGGAACGTTGTCTTGGCTTCGTCCAGATGGTAAATCTCAGGTTTCCGTGAAATATGTGGATGGACAACCCACATCTATTTCTCAAGTTGTGATTGCAACTCAACACGAAGATATGTTAGGAAAATTTGGAACGGAAGAGGCAGAAAATGCTTTTGTGAAGAAAGAAGTAATTCAGCATATCATTTTACCCGTTTTAGATAAATATGATTATCCCTATGAAAAAGAATTTATTGTTAATGGAACGGGACGATTTGTCCATGGCGGTCCAGCGGCAGATACGGGGCTAACAGGAAGAAAAATTATTGTGGATACTTACGGTGGTTATGCGCCTCATGGCGGTGGTGCTTTTTCAGGGAAAGATCCGTCTAAAGTAGATCGGTCAGCAACTTATATGGCACGCTATATTGCAAAAAATATTGTGGCTTCTGGTTTGGCAGATAAATGTGAGGTGCAATTATCTTACGGCATTGGTGTTGCTGAACCTACTTCTTTACTCGTTCAATCATTTGGAACAGGAAAAATGTCTGATGAAAAACTTACAGCATTGGTCAAAGAAAATTTCCCACTCAAACCGGGTGCAATTATTTCTCATCTAAAATTGAAACATCCACGATATCGCCAAACGGCGGCCTATGGTCATTTTGGACGAGAGCTAGATTCATTCACTTGGGAAAAAACAGATATGGTAGAAAAATTAAAACAATATTTATAGATATATAAACTTGAATTGCCAAGGAACGTTGCATTGGATATATCCAAGAGGCTTGGCGAATTAAAACGGCGTTCATTTTGATTAGCAACAAAAATGGAGAATAAAATGAACAATCCAACCATCGATAATAATGATTATAAAGTAGCCGATCTTACTTTGGCTGATTATGGTCGAAAAGAAATAGAACTAGCGGAAGCAGAAATGCCTGCTTTAATGACGCTACGTGAAAAATACAAAAGCGAACAACCTTTGGCAGGTGCGAATATATTGGGATGTATTCATATGACAATTCAAACCGCTGTCTTGATGGAAACTTTGATTGATTTGGGTGCAAAAGTCCGATGGTCATCCTGCAATATATTCTCTACGCAAGATCATGCCGCTGCCGCAATGGTCGCTGCCGATATTGCAACATTTGCATGGAAAGGTGAAACGGAAGAAGAATTTTTATGGTGCATTGAGCAAACGATTCTCAAGGATGGGAAGCCGTGGGAAGCGAATATGGTTTTGGATGATGGGGGTGATTTAACGCAAATGTTGCACGAGAAATATCCTGAAATCTTAGACAATATCCATGGAATTAGTGAAGAAACAACAACAGGTGTCCATCGTCTTTTGGAAATGCTTCAAAAAGGTTCGCTTAAAGTGCCCGTTATTAATGTAAATGATTCTGTGACCAAATCCAAAAATGATAATAAATATGGATGTCGTCATTCGCTCAATGATGCGATTAAGCGAGGGACAGATATGTTGTTGTCTGGCAAAAAAGCTTTAGTTATTGGCTATGGTGATGTGGGGAAAGGATCCGCTCAGTCTCTGAGACAAGAAGGTATGATTGTTCGCATTAGTGAAATTGATCCTATTTGTGCTATGCAAGCATGTATGGATGGATATGAAGTTATTTCTCCTTACAAAAATGGAATTAACACAGGAACCATAGAGGGTATCAATACAGATTTATTGTCTAAAACAGATTTAATTGTTACGACGACTGGCAATGTAAATGTGTGTGATCGTTCCATGTTGGAAACGTTAAAAAGTGGAGCAGTGGTTTGTAATATTGGACATTTTGATAATGAAATCGATACGAAATTTATGCGCGATAACTGGGAGTGGAATGAGGTAAAACCGCAAGTTCATCGCATCTTTAGAAGTGATGACAAAAACAACTATCTCATCCTTTTATCCGAGGGTCGATTGGTTAATTTGGGCAATGCGACAGGGCACCCATCTCGGATTATGGACGGTTCATTTGCAAATCAAGTATTAGCTCAAATACATTTATTTGATGCAAAATTTGCTAATTTATCTTCTGATGAAAAAGTATCCAAAATTACGGTTGAAGTACTTCCCAAAAGATTGGATGAAGAAGTTGCTTCAGGTATGGTGAAGGGTTTTGGTGGTGTATTAACGCAATTGACAGAAGCACAAGCCGAGTATATTAATGTGACAATCGAAGGTCCATATAAGCCAGACGATTATCGATATTAGGAAAAAATAAATATCAAATAGCAGAAGATTCGTTATCCATTTTTATTGTGGTATGATGATGAAAAAAAGGCCAAATTCATGTGCGGTAGTCCAATGGTAAATAAACGTTTATGAAAAATCATCCGAGAAATAGACCTGATAAAAAATATTTAAGTATTTTTTATTTCAGTGGCCTTTTAGCCTTATTCCTCTTGAGTGCTTGCGATTTTGAGAAAACCGAGAAATTCGAAAAGCCCACTTGGTTTATCGATATCAAGATTCCATTAGTCCAAACCCGGTATTCTCTTGATGGAATTGTGGATAGTGTCAACATCTTTAATCGTGATGACAGTTTAGGAATGGAGTTAATTTTTGAAGGAGAATTGCCGTCTCAAGCCATTGATGACGATAATTTGAAGGTAGATTTTGATGGTGGTTATCTTGATACTGATATTCCAGCGACGCCAATACCTGGCGTAGATTTAAGCACATTTGAAATTCCAGTCTCTCCTATTAATATGAGTTTGCCCGTCGTGAGTTATGAGGCTGGTTCCAATGGACCTTATTTTGATAATACTTATGTTGAAGCAAATCCAGCCACTTGGTCGGCTGCGACATTCTATATGCCTCCAGCAGTAGATCGAACAATAACAGCTGAAACATGGAATTTCATTGTGAATGTTTTTAATACGGCTGTTGATTCGATTCTCACCGAAGCACTCGTAGAATTAAATTTAGGTTTTAGTGATATTGATCTGGCGAGTGACCCTCAAATTGTGGAAAGTATCAATGCTTTGGTTATGGGTGATGATGATATCAATCTAGCACAATTTATTACATCTATTGCAAACCAAAGGATTCCCAAAGATTTGATTCAAGCACAATCTGGACTTTTTACGGGAGCCGTTTTAACGAATGATACCTTAGCACAGCATGAGACAAGCCCGACGATTGGTAGTAATATTTCATATACGGATACCACGCTTCTTCTAGGAAAACGGTTAAAAGAAAAAATCAAAATTAATCTTGGTTTCAAGTTGGATTCTGCTGATGTGGCCAGTGGCGAAACGGTTGTAATTCCGGCCAATGATTCTATGTTAGTCAATCTAATTCTTAATCTGAATATCCCCACTTTGGATTCTGCTGAGGTAAATATTTTAGAGACGGTATTAGATATTCCAAAACCTGATATGAGTTTTCCAGCACAAGGAGGTGATGATGGTGGTGAAACCAGCCTGTCTCTTTTTCAGGCAACACTCAAAACAGAGGGCATTGATAATACGGCCAATCGCCTGACTATTTCTGATTTGGAAAGCACGTTTCCCTTTGATATTAACTTTCGCATCAATTTTCAAAATTTTGTTCCACCTCTTGGGTCTGATTCGGTTTTGATTGATACTGCGCTTTCAACAGGAAATGTGATTAATCGTGATTTTGATTTAAAAGGATACAATTTTCAAAGCACGCAATATCCAGACTCTGCAATCGATAAAATGGAATTGGGATTAGATGTTTCTATTCCAGCGCAAACAACCGTTATTTCTTTAAAAGATGAGTATCTTGGCGGTTTGGGGCTAAAGGTCCGTATGTATTCTATGCGTTTTGAATCGCTGGAAGCCTATGTTTTTATGGCTTTTCCAAGCTCTACACAATCCATGGAAAATATGCCTCAAGGACTCACGGGGATGACCATGACAGATGTGCGTATTCAGTTTATCATGTATAGTCAGATTAAATTACCTGTCATGTTGAGTATCAATATGAAAGGTGTGGATACCTTTGGGGATACAACTAATTTATGTGTAAATGTGGATTCCATAGGATATCCAATAAATGATATTGATACGGCCATGACTGTAATCGAATTGAATAAAGAGGGGACACTCACGCAAATTTTTAATTCGAAATCAGATAGTCTTCCCTCTTGGTCCCAACTGGTACCATCAGATGAAAATTGCGCAAACATTATTGAACTACTCTCAATTAATCCTGTGAGCTTGGTGGTAGAATCTGAATCACGAGTAGATGGGCGCGGTACCATCGAAGTAGGCAAAGCAATTTCTGGTGCTTACCGATTGGTTGCTCCTTTTGAAGTGATGATGGCACCTATGACTTTTATTTCTGCGCTCCCAACGCCGATTACAGAATTTGATCCGGAAAACCGAAATCGTATTCGGAATTCTCTCATTCACGCTGAACTCACGTCCAATGTGATAAATGCGATTCCTTTTGGTGCTGAGTTATCTATTTTGATGTCGAATCAATCCTATTTTCCTTATGATACCACAGCCGAAATGTTAGCCACGCTCCGAGATTCCTTGGTGGTTCAAGAAGGCTGGGATCTCTTGGATGAAATATATATTGTGAACCAATGCTCAGCATTAGATCCAGATACTAGTGATATTTATATTTTTAATGTTATGACAGATTTTTCTGAATGCGTGGATGGCATTCCTTATTTAGTCCACCGAGCTGTATCGGGAACAGAGACTGTGATTTCTTATGTGGATACGCTATGGAAATTTATTTTACCCGACCCTGTGAGCTATTATATCGAAGGCGATTCTTCCGGCTTTCCGCCAGGGATGGTGCATGAAGCGGGCACAGGGACATTTTTAAGCACCATGGATTCTAATCGTATTTTTCTTTTAACAGATTATGGTGATCATTATGTGGCGCCTAGATTTCATTTGAATGGAACGGATAGTCAATCCGTATATATGACGACGGCAGATTATTTGGATATCAATTCATTCATCACTTTTCGTTTAAGCAGCACAGGCATGATGGAAAGTTCTCCAAATGAGCTTTTGATTACTTGGCCAAATGGAGGAGATACCTTGTATGCGGATCAATCCTACGAGATATTATGGAAAAATTATGGCAATATAGAAACCATAAATATAGATTATTCCACCATAGAAAGTCCCGAGATTAACAATGACGCTCATTGGTCGTCTATTGTGGCAGAAGCAGAAAACCTAGCATCTTATACTTGGGATTTGAGCGCAACGGTTGATTTTCCCACATCTCATGATAAAGTGCGTTTAAGAATTTCTAGTTCAGATGGCTCCATTCGAGATATGAATGGATATTATCTTATTATTAGACCAAATGCTGTGCGAGTTAATAAAAAAAGCCTATCCTTTATTAAAGCAAAGAATCAGAACGGCAGGATTTTCAAATGATAAAAAGATGTATCATCTTCATTTTGATTGTTTTAACGATTGCAGTTGGGCAAACTAAACGAGATCCTCGTGTTGTGGGTTTAGCAGGGACTTATACAACAATTGCAGACGGTATATTTTCTGTTGGATATAATCCTGCGCTCATTGGGTTTCAACAAGATAAACCTTTTCAATTGCAATTATTTGGGTTTGATGCTGGCGTGATCGGGAATTTCATTTCATTTGAAACGCTGTCAGAATATAGTGGTGATACCCTTTATACTGCAGATAAGGATAAACTATTTCTAGAATTTCAAGATGCGGGTGGACTCACTTTTTTCCAAGATTTTCATCTTCCAATTCCTGTTTTAAACTTTGCGTATGAAAATTTAGCATTTACGTCAAATGCCATCTTTTTAGCCAATTATAAATTGCCCATAGGTCTATTAGAATTGATGATGTATGGCAATGCGGATAAACCAGAGCTGGATATGACTTTGGGCTACGAAATGCTGGGGATAAATGAATATGGCGTGACATTTGCGGTTCCATTTAAAAATTTATCATTTGGAGCAACAGTCAAATATCTTCAAGGTCTTTTTTATTTTGGGATCGATTCTGATAGTTCTTCAGCGACCCTGATTACGGATGATTTAGGGCTTTACGGTTCGGGGAAATATCTCATACGCCAAGGATTTGGGGGTGCTGGTTTGGGTTTGGATATTGGTGTGGTTACCCAAGAATTTGATGGCTGGGCTTTTGGCGCATCTCTCATTAACGCGAAAGGCAATATCACCTGGAATAAAACGCTCAAAAAAGATGAAGGAGGTCCGGGCATTTCCATCCCTGGAATTTATCCTTTTACGTGGCAGGGAGAAGAATTGGGTCCCAGTGAATCGGTTTTATTTACCTATACCATCGATACCCTTCGTGCGGATAAATTATCACAAGATTCCTTGTTTTATAATCATTCAGAAATTATCAAAGATACCACTGCAAATGGGAGCGCTCGCCCTTTTGTAACACGCTATCCAGCTACTTTTCGTTTGGGCGTATCGAAACGAACGGAAACATTTCTTTTAGCCAGTGATTTAATTACGGGGTTCAGCAACGAATATTACTCGAAAGCAAAATGGCGTTGGTCTTTTGGAGTGGAGTGGACAAAATTAGATAATATTCCGATCAGACTTGGGTATAGCTGGGCGGGCGGTGATGCGAAAGAATTATCTTTAGGACTTGGATTTCATAAAGGTCCCATTATTTTTGATTTGGGTTTTGGCTTCCGTAATGGAATGTGGATTCAAACCATGCGTGGATTTAATTTTTCTCTAGGCTTAACAATCACAAGTTTTAAATCACGGAAACGTCCAAAGCCAGCGGATAATTTGGAATAAGTCCCACAAACTTTGAACTTTACTGACATGCGTCATTCCGCTCAGAAACACGAAACTCATCTAAAGATTTTCAGTCAAGCTCCAGGTGGATACCGGATATTTTCTGCGAAAATTCCGGCATGACAATTAAATTGTGAGTTTGATAAAGCAAGCTTGTCATTCCGCACGAGATGCGGAATCCATTTATGGATAGTCCCTCAAGCTTTAAGTTGTTTCCAGATATATTTTCAAAATTTTAGAAAGATAATTCTCAACGTTATTTTTTAGCCCTTAGCAATAAAAAAGATCCACCTGCGAAAAAGAGAATATTTCCAAGCCAAGCGGAGAGGATTGGTTCTAAAATGCCATTAAATCCCAATGATTGTCCAAACTTAATAAATGCGTAATAAGAAAAAATAACGAATACGCTCATCCCAGCGCCGAAAGATAAACTATTATCTTCCTTAAAAACGACCAGGGGAATACCGAACAAAATGAGAATCAATGAGGTGAATGAAAAAGATATTTTCATATATCGAATCACTTCCCATCGAAGCGTATCTACCCCATTAGATTTGAGTTGAGCAATACGACTTGTTAATTCAAAATAGTCTAATTCTTCAGGCGATCGCGCTTGCTTTTGAATATCTTGGGGTGAAAAGCCCAAAGAAATAATCGTATCTTTTTTTGAAATCACGACGGCTGTTTCTTTTCCATCTAAAGAAAAAGAACGAATAGAATAATCTTTAATCTGCCAGAGGGATACATCTTGATTCCAAATAATGTGTTTTGCATCAATTCGTTGTTTGATAGCTTTTTCATGCAATTGAACAATGGCTAAATCATTGCCTCTTTTTTTATCTATTCGAAATTTCGCAAGAGAAATATGTGCATCCGAATTTTTTTGTAGAAAAATATTATTCAATACATTTTTTAATTTATGTCTTGAACGCCGTTTTACATGATCGCGATCAATCTCAAATCGTTTTTCATTTCCCCAAGACACCCATTCGTTGTCTAAAATAAAAGATCCGATGCTTATTATTGATCCAACAATAAATAAAGGGAGGGCGAGACGATAGAGTGAAATACCAGATGATTTCATGGCTGTCCATTCATTTCGTTTGACAAATCCGCCAACACTAAATACAGTAGCAATCAGGACGGACATGGGTAGAGCGATGCTCACAAACCAGGGGAAAGAATAAAAATAATAAGAGCCTACGATAGGCCATGGAACATGATTGTCAATAAATCGATCTAGATTTTCGATGAGGTCCACGATAATAAAAATGCTCACAAAGCCCAGGAGCGCCATGAGAAAAATGCCGAAAAACTGTCGTAGGAGATATAAGTCGAATTTTTTCATAAAATCAATAAAGAAAATAAGCATGGTATTTTAGGATATTGCCTATATTTTATAAATAAATATGCACAATTATATGAAAGAGAGTCCATAAATATGCTACAATTTATAGATAGCGCCATGTCTGCTTTTTCAGGGTTTATGTGGGGGACACCTCTCATCATCCTATTGGTGGGCGGTGGAATATTTTTTACGATATACAGTCGTTTTATCCCCTTTCGACATTTTCCTCATGCGATTAAAATTTTGCAAGGGAAATATGATGATGAAAATGATCCTGGACAAATTTCACATTTTGAAGCTTTATCCTCTGCGCTCGCAAGTACTGTTGGAATGGGAAATATCGGTGGTGTCGCTTTGGCGATTCACACGGGTGGCCCAGGTGCTTTATTTTGGATGTGGCTTTCTGCGATTATTGGTATGTCCACGAAATATTTTACCTGCACTCTAAGTATTATGTATCGAGGGAAAGATGACCGAGGTGAAGTGCAAGGTGGTCCCATGTATGTTATTGAAGAAGGATTGGGAAAAGCTTTTCGTCCCTTAGCCATCTTGTTTAGCGTTGCGGGATTATTTGGCTGTTTTGTCCTTTTTCAAGCAAACCAATTGGCACAAATAATTCGAGATTTATTTTATAGACCGAATGAATTATTTTTGGATAATCCTATGCTTGGCGACACGCTTACGGGACTAATGACTGCATTGATTGTATCCTTGGTGATTTTGGGCGGAATTAAGCGAATTGGAAAAGTTGCTTCACGGTTGGTTCCTTTTATGGTTGCCATCTATCTTTTTGCCGCCATGATTATTCTCGTCAATCATATTTCAGATATTCCGGCTATTATTGCATCAATTTTTCAGGATGCCTTTACGGGAGATGCCGTTTTGGGCGGTGCGTTGGGTTCCATCATTATTGTAGGCATTAAGCGCGCTGCATTTTCGAATGAAGCTGGGATTGGGACGGAAGCTATGGCGCATGGTGCAGCCAAAACCAAAGAGCCCGTCCGAGAAGGATTGGTTGCCATGTTAGGTCCTTTTATTGATACCATCGTCGTGTGTTCGATTACCGCATTTGTCATTTTAGCTTCTGGCGTGGATTACGGTGGAGATAATGGAGTAACCCTAACCACCATGGCATTCAAAAGTGAATTGGGTTTGTTCGGTCAAGTGATAATATTTGTGGCTGTATTAAGCTTTAGTTTATCCACCATGTTTGGATATTCTTACTACGGACGGAAATGCACAAGTTATCTTTTTGGCACGAAGGCAAAACCCATTTATAATTGGTTTTACCTTGCCACCATCGTTTTGGCATCGGTCATTTCTATTGATATAGCCATTAATCTCATTGATGGCATGTTTGCCTTAATGGCAATTCCGACTATGATATCGGCAATTTTATTATCTCCCAAAGTGATGGCAGAAACGCGTCGGTATTTTTCTAAAAGCAAAGAAAAATAAGATTAAATTTTTCCTATGAAGAAAGAATTGATATTATTATTTTTATTATTCTCGAATATTTTGGCTAAAGATAAATGGTTCGATGGGAATCTAAAAGGGATTGACGATTTAAACTTAGAAATCAAGTTGAAGGGTGTAGCAGATTTGACATGGGAGAAACGTATTGCTCAAATACTCGAACTCCGTTTGTTAAAATATAATATAAAAATAGAAGATGAGCAGATACCTATCTTACGTGTAGATATACAAATTATTGATTCAAGAGTTGATGAGATCTCATCATTTTTGGTTATTTTTTCAGTTTATGATTTTTCTATCTCTGCAGAAGGGTATTCAAAACCAAAAGGAAAAATTCTTTTACCTAAAAAAGTGATGACATCTAAAATCTATTCTCATGAAATATTGGGACAATCCACAAGTCAGAATTTATATGGAGATGTAGAAAGGGCCATTCATCAAGAAAGCAAAAATTTTATTGAACAAATGATGCGAGACAATCCGCTCAAACAATTTTAGATATATCCTTTTTTCGATTTATTTGCAATGGATTCAAGAAACGGCGTAACTTTACAATAGCGAGGAAAAATATCCTCTCTTTTTCATTCATGTCCATCATTCGAGCTATCATCATTTTTCAATTTATAAATCTTTGCTTTGCGAGTGAGATTAGTAAATCGGTTTACTTGAATACAGGTAGCAAACTTGCTGTGTTAGAATTTAGTGGAGAGGGTCTTTCTGAGCCGTTAAGATTATTCCTCACAGAGGAATTCAGGAAGACAATCCGAGATCTGAAAGTTTATAGAGTCCAAAATAAAGGTATCAGTAATCAGTTCAGTATTTTAAATCCAAATAAAAAAGATTATTGGTCATGTTTAAGTGAAGGGTGCGCCATTGATCTCGGGAAAAAATTAAACGTAAATTATATTATCGCAGGAAAAATTGAACAGAACGGGGATGATGAATTTTTAATCAATGGTAGATTGTTTTCCGTTGATTTGGAAACGATGGTCAATGAATTTTCCATAAATAGTTCAGGCGCTTCTGATAGCCTTTTGCTAGATATGAAAAAAATGGCTTATGATGTAAGTGGTTTACCAATTCCAGATAATCTGTCTGTAGAATCAGATACATCTCAAGTCGCCGTGTCCAAAAAAATAATTCGTAAACGGATATGGCCTCAACTGCCTCCAATACCCAGTAAAATTAAAGCACTTATGATGTCCACCGCGCTACCAGGTAGCGGACAAATTTGGGCAAAACGAAAATTTCATGGATATACATTCATGAGTATAGAAGCGATTCTCGGAGTAAGCACTTTGATAGCTTATTATCAATATGATATTGCTTGGGGAGGATTTCAAGAAACATATCAATCTTACCAAATCGAAACTGATCCACACAATTTATTAGAATTACGCCCTCAAATTATTCAGTATGTTTCTGATACAAAAAAATACAATTTATTTATGAAAAATGTTCGAAATATAGGTGCATTGATTTGGGTTATAAATATGGCTCATGCCTATATTGTTGCACCAAATGATGATTTTTTTGATGGAGACTATTATTTTGATTTTGAATACAAACCTGATGCGAATAAAATACAATTCAATTATCGTTTTTAAGAAAATAGTTCATAAACTTTTTCTTTGTTGCTTATTTTTGATTCTTTCATGTGATGAAGCGAACTATGTTTTAAATAATCCATTTGATCCTGAGAATATGGATTTGGAAGCACCGGCACTTTTTTTCCATCCTGCAGAAATAAATACACAATTAAATTCTTCAATATCTGTTCAGCTTTATGGGTTAAAACTAAATCCATCGGCTGCGGCTCAATTAGATATCCGATATGATTGGGGAAGCGTAAGGGTTGATTCAGTGACTGCGGGAGAATTTTTCCAAAGTCAAAATAGCCCCATTCAAATTGTGGAGAATGAGCAAGGGGTTCTTGATATTCTTATATATTTATTACCTGACATTGAGATGGATCAAAATGATGGGGGAACTTGGTCTTTGGCAACGATTCATTTAACGGCTATTTCCACAGGAAATTCGGAATTGCTTTATGGAAAAAACACCAAACTTCGAGATGCGAAAAATGATTCTGCCCATATAAAAAGCTATGGAATAGGGTTAATTAATGTGGAATAAAATAGTTTATCCATTATTTGTCTTAATATTAATGTCCGTTCCGAAGGTGACATTTGCTCAGTGCTTTGATACAGAACTTACTGAAGTTGACTTCCCATTTAATCATTTAGCGGACCTTACCGTTGACGATAATGATTGGGACTTTAGGGCATTTCCAGGTATTGACGGCAATCCAGGAAATATTAATAATTCGGATGGAACAGATTATACATACAAATTATCCTTAAGCGAAACTTCAACAATCTATATCACAACCTGTGATTCTGAAACAGATGTAGATGTTCATATTGCTTTATTTACAGTTGATTGCGATATGGCATCTTGGGCGTTTTATCAGGATGATTCTAATACAGAAATTCTCTATCCAGATGGTTCGTCTGAGACTTATGCGTTTGAATGTATTTCAGGTTTTGAGTCCGCCCCCTATTATGCCAATATGCTTCCCAAATTGATACTTGAGGCAGGAACATATTACATTGTTGTGGACGATCGTGGAGGAAATACTGGCAGTGTGAAAACCTCTTTTGGTTTAGCGCTCACTGTAGATTCTACATCTTTATCAGAAGATTTTTCGAATATAAATTATTATTTTAGCGAAGGTGTTTATGGTGGCGATTACCAAGAGGTGTACAGCGGAAATGGACCACCTTTAGATAATGATGATTATAGTTTAACAATCAACCCGAATGGAGGCAATGCCACAGAAGCAAATATAAGCTCTCTCACATCATTAACAGGAGATGATCTTGTGAGTGGCGATGAATCAGTTATCATCAATATAGAGTACCCCAATCTGCCTAGTGGCTCAGAATCTGTTACAATCGGACCAGCTTCGGTCTCTTCAATTTTCAATAGCATAGGAATTCCGCTTCTCGATGTGGATGGAATAACATTCAATTTGAGTGATGCCGTTCCTCCTGATATTGATTTTGTGATACCTGAAAATGGCGCGATGGAAAATGATTCAATTACCATGAGTTTTAGTGAAACATTATATATCCCAGATACGGAAATTGTTGTGGAAGCTGAACATTTGATGTCCTATATCATACTAAAATATAATGATATCTCGGGCCCCGATATTCCTTTTACTTTAACCATGGAAGGGGATCCACCTTCAATAGCGCTTTTTCCTACAGAAATATTTGAAAGTGAAACAACTATTTATTTCTCGTTTAATGCTGTTTTGGCAGATGAAAATAATGTTAGTGTTGAATTTAATTCAAGCCAATTATTTACAGTCAGAGATTACTTAGCTCCAGCTTTAGATTCAGTAAATTTTGCATTAAACAACTCCTATTTAGATTTGATTTTTGATGATACAATATTTGGGACAAATGTCGGGACGGAGTCCATCACTAAAAACAATTTTGAGATAGAATATTTTTCGAATAAAAGTCTTTCTGATACCATGGTGATTACGAGTTTGACACGCACAGATAGTAATTTTTTGAATGGAGGAGAGAATCAAATTAGAATGAATTTTAATTATAATCATACGCCCAATGGAAATGAAAAATTCATTCTAAAGACCAAAGCAGATGTTGAGATATTTGACGAAGCTGGCAATCAATTGGTGAGTAATACTACCATTGTCGATACAACTCAATTATATGATATACTTCCTCCTAGCGTGGAATCAATTTCTTTCCCAATCGATTCATTTATTGTTCTTATGGAAAATAGGCCTATTACATTTTTATTTAATGAAAAGATTGATTCATTGAATTTTTCCATATCCGCTTTTAATGTGAACTCGATAAGCTTTGATTCAAGTAAAACAGATTCAAGCTTAAGCATATTATTAAAACCTCCGTTTGCAAGTTACGATTCGATAACCGTATCCTTTACCTATCTGGAAGACGAAACAGGCCTTACGACCGTTGACATAGCGTATACCTATCTAACGCCAATGTTGGGTGATTATAATTTAGATTCAAAGATATCTTTTATTGATTTAAATATTTTATTAAACAGATGGAATGCAAAAGATTTTAACTTTGAATTAGCTCCTGTGAGTGGAGAAGCACCTCATTTTATATCAACATTGGATAGCAAATTTGATTTAGAAGATGGCATGGCATTTGTTCAAATGTGGTCTTGGTATCAAAAGAATTTTGGTCAGATTGAAAAAGAGCAATCACAAGTTGGACGCTCATTGGAAGTGATCCAAAAAAAGGACAATATTTCAATTATTATTGACGAATCTATTCAAGCTGGACAAATCCAGATTTCTTACGATATCGGTGAGCAAAGCATTCAATTTACACCTCAACAAAATCAGGATGGCGAATTATTTATGTCAAGTGACTCTCCAGAAAGAGGATTTTCTATTGTAGAATTTTCGAGAACAGGTGAGTTTAAGCAAGATACAATTTCATTCAAGATGGATTCTGAAATCGAAATTTTAAATCTTTATTACAAAATGCTAAATGGAGAGAATATCATTTCTCAGCAAGGGAAAATAAAAATCGATAACATCTCGTTACCTGCAAAATTTTCATTATATCCCATTTATCCTAACCCATTTAATCCAAGCGCCATGATTTCGTTTGATATCCCAGGTACCGAGACGTTATTAATAACGTCTCTACGCGTTTTTGATATCAAAGGACGGTTGGTAGAAACCCTGATAAATAAACCAATGAAAGCAGGTAAACACAAAGCACAATGGAGTCCAGTGAATCAATCATCAGGAATTTATTTTATAAAATTGGAATCAGGAGAAAAGACATTCACACAAAAAATCACATACATTAAATAAACTCAGAATAAACCTTCAAAAGGTTGCATTTGGAAAAAACAATTATGAACAGATACACAACAATCATTATTGGACTTATTTCAATTTCAAGTATCCTGATGGCACAAGGCGTTGGTTTTTCGAATGCACCAACTCAAGCACCCATTGGTGGCTTAAAACTTTTAATCGGAGCCGGTGGCGCTATGGCGTGGAAGAAATTTCGAGAGAAGAATAAATAGACTTATTTGGATTTCTTTTTTCCACCAAGTAAAACCCATTCTTCTTTTTGCGCCAATAATTCTATAGAAAAATAAGGGTTATAAGCATCAATGACTTGAGATATTTGATGCTCTAAAATACCAGCTAAAATAATCTGTCCATTTGTATTACAATTTTCAGCGAGCAAGGGTGCGAGGGCAATCAGTGGATTACAAAGTATATTTGCCACAATAATATCAAATTGTCCAGAGTGAAAATCCTGCGATAAACATAAAGTAGGGTTTACTTGATTGAGTGTACAATTGTGTTTTGCATTTTCTAAAGCAAGCGGATCTATATCCACGCCTGTTCCCGTACCCGCGCCTAATTGAAGTGCGGCAATCAAGAGGATGGCTGATCCACAGCCGAAATCTAATACATGATTCTCGGGCTTGATATTTTTTGAAAGCCAATCCAAGCATAAGTGAGTCGTTGGATGATCTCCTGTTCCAAATGCAGATCCAGGTTCGATGATAATAGATTCTCCATTAAACGGACTTTTTGTCTCCCAAGGTGGCAGAATTCGAAGTGACTCATTGATTACTATTTCAGAAAATTGATTTTGTGTATGCTTTATCCAATCTCTATCTTCAATCATGCTAAGATTAAATTTAGGTGTATTTTCTAGAGACAGTTTTTTGCTTAAAGATTTAAGAATAGGGCTAGGATTAATATGTTCATCGATGATAAATGATAGGACATCTTTCTCTGAAGATAAGAAAATGTTTTCGCCCGCTTCATCGAATCCAAATTCAGGATTTGTCCCTTCTTTGGGAAGAATAGATACAGATAAAACGTCCAGTTCCAAAAGATAATTGGATGCTTCCTCCAAATCGATATTAGGGAGAGCGAGATGAATGTTTTGCCATTTCTTCATAATGAGTAGGCTGAACTTAATCCTTCTCTTCAGATGAAATCAAAAAGAATAAAAAGACACATATTCTTGAGACACAATCTGCTTAAATTTTGATTCAACCTCAAAGATAAAACGAAACTTATGAAACGCAAAGATCTTTTAAGCGAAATGCAAAATCCGTTATCTATGGAAATTGATTCCCTGCCCGTGGGGGAAATTTTGACAATTATCAACAGCGAAGATCAAAAGATCGCAAAGGCCATTCAATCCATAATTCCCGAAATAGAAACGACGGTCAATTTGGCGGTAAAAGCATTGCAAGCAGGTGGACACATTTTTTATATTGGTGCAGGTACGAGCGGACGACTGGGCGTATTGGATGCATCAGAAATCCCTCCAACCTTCTCCGCGCCACATGAATGGTTTCAAGGCATTATCGCTGGGGGAGAAGAGGCATTGGTTCGATCTATCGAAGGGGCAGAAGATAGTTCAGAAGATGCCATTCAAGATTTAAAAAAATGTCATTTTTCTAAGCATGATTTATTGGTGGGTATATCTTGTAGTGGTTCGGCGAAATATGTGGTTTCTGCTTTAGACTATGCCCGGTCTCTTGGTGCTTTTACAGCTTATTTAGTAACGAATAAAGCACCTTATCGAGCAACAAAAACGGATGTGCTTATGGCGGTCAATATTGGCCCAGAAGTTGTAACTGGTTCTACTCGAATGAAAGCTGGAACCGCTACAAAATTGATTTTGAATATGATATCGACAGCAACGATGATTCGCATGGGAAAAACATTGGGAAATTTGATGGTAGATTTGCAAGTCGTGAATGAAAAACTATTGGATAGAGGAAGACGGATCATTTCTGAAATCACGGGATTTGAGGCCAAGAAGTCAGAGAAATTATTGAGAGAATCTGGTATGTCTGTAAAAACAGCTATCGTTATGGGATTGATGCAATGTTCGGCGAAAGATGCGATTGCGAAATTAGAAAAAAATGAGGGCTTTCTACGTCGAGTTCTTTCAGAATAATCATAAGAATTATGGCATTTCTTTTAATGAATTCAATTTTGAATTTTTGTAATTTAGACATTAATAATAGTAAAAAGATTGAAGGTTAAAAATGAGTATAAATAAATATATATTTCGCGAATATGATATTCGTGGAAAAGTAGAAGATGATTTTCCTCCCCATGTGGTGCTTGCATTAGGAAAAGCATTTGGAACATTAATTCGCCGCTCTGGCGGTCAAGAGATTGCATTAAGTGGGGATATTCGTCTTACAACGCCGTCTCTAATGGAATCGTTTTCGAAAGGGGTTTTGTCCACGGGAACAGATGTCATCAATTTGGGACTTTTACCCACGCCAGCTAATTATTATAGCATGTTTAAGCTTGGTGTCTTTGGTGCGGTTCAAATTACCGGTAGTCATAATCCTCCAGAATTCAACGGATTTAAAATGTCCATTGAACGTAAAGCTGTTTTTGGAAAAACTATCCAATCATTGAAAGCGCTGATTGATAAAAATGATTTCGAAATTGGAGAAGGCAGTGAAGCCAAACATGATATCAATGGTGATTACAATAAAATGATTCGGAGCAAAATCAACATTGAACGCCCTCTTAAAGTGGTCATGGATTGTGGAAATGCGGCCGCATGTTTGAATGCGCCAACAATTTTTGAAAATATGCACAATGTTGAAGTCAAAGAATTATTTTGTGATGCAGATGGCACTTTTCCAAACCATCATCCTGACCCAACGGTTGAGAAGAATCTCCAAGATTTGATTCGTGAAGTGAAATCCGGTGATTACGATTTGGGATTTGCTTTTGATGGTGATGCAGATCGAGTTGGCGTTGTAGATGAAAAGGGAACAGTCATTTGGGCAGATCAATTAATGGCACTTTTTCTTCCAGAAATTGTTGAACCAGGCGATGAAATTTTGTTTGATGTAAAATGTTCTCAAGCGCTTGAAGAAATGATTGTGAAAGCGGGTGGAATTCCAGTCATGTGGAAAACGGGTCATTCGCTCATTAAACAAAGAATGGCCGAAATTCAATGTAAGTTTGGTGGAGAAATGAGTGGACATATTTTTTTTGCTGACGATTTTTTTGGGTTTGATGATGCCATATATGTAGCTGCCCGTCTCATGCAATTAGTATCTCGTTCCGATAAAAAACTATCAAAAATCGCAGCAGATTTACCTGTGTATTATTCAACGCCAGAAATGCGTTTGGATTGTGGAACGGATGAAGAAAAATTTACCATTACCAAGAAAGCATTGGCCTATTTTAAAGCAAATTTTGATTGCAATACCATTGATGGTGTTCGCATTCAATTTGGCGATGGGTGGGGTTTAGTTCGCTCTTCTAACACTCAGCCCGTTATCGTAACACGATTTGAAGCAAATTCAATGGAAAGAATGGAAGAGATCAAAAAATTGGTTTTAGATAAATTACAATCATTTGGGGATATCACACTTGAATCATGAGTGACTTCCAAAAAAAAATAAATCTGATTAGGGAGGAAGTCAATCGAGAATTGGCCAGCCTTCCAATCCCGCAAAAACCAGGCTATCTATATGATCCAATTCGTTATGTTTTAAAGGGAAAAGGGAAACGATTTCGTCCTCTTTTAGTGCATCTTATGGGTCGAGCTTTGGATGCTAATTCTCGTGGATTAATGAACTTAGCTTTAGCCGTAGAGCTGCTTCATACCTTTACATTGGTTCATGATGACATTATGGATAAAGATGATACGCGTCATGGTCAAGAAACCTTGCACCAAAAATGGGATGAATCCACTGCGATTTTAGCAGGCGATGCGATTTTTATTTTGGCCCAACTTAAAGTTACACTTGTAGAGACACATGTCACAGAAGTGATGAATTATTTCAATCAAGTCACTTTAGAGATTTGTGAAGGGCAAGCTTGGGATAAAGAATTTGAAAATGATCTAAGCATTTCTGAATCTAATTATTTAGATATGATCGATTGCAAAACAGGCGCATTATTGGGTGCTTGTGCTGCATTGCCAGCCATTATGGAAGGATTGAGCAATGAAACGGTTCAAAATTTAGATCAATTTGGGCGCTTGTTAGGCAAAGGCTTTCAAGTGCAAGATGATTTGTTAGAACTTATCTCTAATCCTCAACAAATGGGGAAAAGTTTGGGAAGTGATTTGGCTGAGGGGAAACAAACTTATCCAATCATTTTAGCTCGCACCAATCATGAGCAAGAATGGAACAAATGTATTTCTCAATTCATGTCTAAACAAAATGAAGATTCCATGGATATTGTTAAAACATTTTTGGAAAAAACAGGCATTGCAGAAGAGACCATTACTCGATATGAATCTTTTTTTGAAGAAGCAGGTAAAGTATTACATTTTTTGCCAGAAGAAAAACGAAAAGATCTAGATGCTTTTATTCAACTTATCAAAAATAGGACGTACTAATGACAAAACTTTTTGATCCAGAAAACATGTTTGGTTCCATCACTGATTTTTCTTCCAATATTTTAGATGCGATGGAGATTGGAAAAAATATTCAATTAACACCCGTACAAAAACCGATTCATAATATTGTATTGGCGGGAATGGGTGGCTCTGCGATCGGTGGAGATATAAATCGAATTTTTTTGAAAAATCAATTATCAGTCCCATTCATTGTATCGCGTCATTATACTTTACCCCATTGGGTGAACGAAAATACGTTGGTTATTTGTTCTTCTTATTCAGGGAATACGGAAGAGACACTTGCTGCCACCGAACAAGCCATGAATGCAGACGCCCAAGTTCTTGGGATTAGCACCGGTGGAATTCTAACAGAAAAACTTCAATCTATTGGAAAAGATGTGGTTAAAATTCCATCTGGATTGCAACCTCGTGCTGCCGTAGCATTTTCTTTTGTCCCCATGCTTTATATTTTAAATCAATTAGGTATTATTGATAAATCGTGGGAAACAGATTTGGTTTCTGCGGTTCCATTTTTACAAAAATTGACTAATTTATATAGCCAAGAAAAAGAGACAAATCCTGCTTATAAAATGGCAGAAGAAATCCACACAAAAATTCCTATTATTTATGGTGAATCAGAATGGACATCCGTTGTGGCGCTTCGGTACAAAGGACAATTATGCGAAAATGCAAAAATGCCAGCTTACCATAATGAATTACCAGAACTAAATCATAATGAAATTGTGGGTTGGGAAAAAAATGAATCCCTTTTTCATTCCATGGTCATATTATGGCTTAAGGATGAGGGTGACCATCCACGGGTAAAACACCGTCAAAATGTCACTCAAAAGATATTGAAAACGCTTCCATTAGCACAAAAAGAAATTGCCTGTGGTGGTGGAAATGTAATAGAACGATTTCTTCATATGATTCATTATGGAGATTGGTTAAGTTATTGGTGTGCAATTGCCCATGGCGTTGATCCGAGTCCTGTGGTAAAAATATCAAAATTAAAAGATGAGCTTGAGTCATTAAAATGATCCCTGTTAAAATAAAGCGAATTTCTTTCCACCCTCCAAGTCGAAGCTACGCCGTCTTGCTGAAAGAGGTAAAAGGTTCACGCATCTTGCCTGTAATTGTCGGTTCTATGGAAGCACAAGCCATTGCTCTTGCCATTGAATATGTAGAGACACCACGCCCTTTAACGCATGATTTAATTGGAGCTATTATCGAAGGTCTTGAAGCAAAATTAAAGGCGATTAAAGTTACGCATTTGAATGAGGGTGTTTTTTATGCTAAAATGGAATTAGAAGCAGAAGGCATTGGGCTTCGATTTATTGATGCGCGTCCCAGTGATGCTCTGGCTGTGGGCTTACGATTAAAAGTCCCTATTTTAGTTCATGATGCTGTCATGGAAGAAGCTAGTGTGACGGAAGCTGCTTTTAAAGAAAGTATAATGGAAAAACAAAAAGCTAAAATAACGTTAGAAGATATTCAAAAAAAGATGGAACAAGCAGTTGAAAAAGAAGAATATGAAAAAGCAGCAGTTTTACGAGATAAGATAAAAAATATGAATCATTAAAGGACAGCGCCTAAAACATCTAAAGCATATTTTGCCGCAAGCTGTTCTGCGGCTTTTTTATTGGTAGCAATGCCCGTTTGATAAGGTTCGTTATCAATATTGACCTGGACTTCAAATGTTTTTGAATGGTCTGGTCCCGTCACATCTTTCACTTGGAATAACGGATTGCCTATTGATTTTTGATGGCAATATTCAATCAATTTGCCTTTATAATTTGTCGATTTCCAGGCGATTTCACGATGAGCCCAAATTGTTTCCATAATCAATTTACGGCAAGGGTTAATTCCTCCATCTAAGTACATGCCACCAATCAAAGATTCATATAGATTAGCTTGCTGTTTTTCGGCAACTTTATCGATGCTTAAATCGACACTTGTTTCGATGTTTAAATGGTCCATAAGGTCGAGCATTGTGCCCATACTTGCCAAGTAAGATTTTTGGACAAGTGCAGCTCTTTTCTGAGTTAATAAACCTTCATCGCCATCGGGAAATTCTTTCATCAATAATTTACTGACTACAATATCGATGACCGCATCACCCAAAAATTCCAAGCGTTCATAATTTTGCCTAGGAAGAGGAGATATAGATTTATGGACAAAAGCCTGATTTAAATAGGCTTTATTTTTAAATTGATATTTTATCCTTTTTTCTAAAGGGGATAAAGGAGAGCGATTTGAAGAAAATATTTTTTTAAGAGCAGTAAAAATAAAGCGCATTAAGTCGAATATTTTTTCAAACAAATTACTGCATTATGTCCACCAAATCCGAAGGTATTAGATAATGCTGCATCTATAGTAAAGGATTGAGCTTCATTTGGTATATAATCTAAGGTACAATCAGGATCGGGTGTTTCTTGATTAATTGTTGGAGGAGCCGTTTGATCCATAATGGTTTTGACTGCTGCAACAGCTTCAATACCACCAGCAGCACCCAATAAGTGGCCTGTCATTGATTTTGTAGAGCTCACTTTTATGGGATGATTTCCAAATAGACTTTTAATTGCAGCTGATTCATTTTTATCATTGAATGGGGTAGAGGTACCGTGTGCATTAATATAATCAATATCTGTGAGTGTAAGGCTTCCATCTTCAATAGCACGCTTCATAGCTTTTTCTGCGCCAGCACCACCTGGAGCAGGTTGGGTGACATGAAAAGCATCGTCGGTTGCACCATATCCAGCTAACTCTGCTAAAATAGTTGCATCACGATTTAGCGCATGTTCTTCTGATTCAATAATCAACATGCCTGCGCCTTCGCCCAAGACGAAACCATCACGATCGCCATCAAATGGTCTGCTCGCTGCTTTAGGATCATCATTTCTTTGAGACAAAGCACGCATATTACCAAATCCTGCAATGGTTAAGGGCGTGATACTCGCTTCTGTTCCACCTGTAATCATGATGTCAGCATCGCCATAACGAATGAGCCTGAGAGCCATACCAATCGCATCTGTCGCAGATGCGCAGGCTGATACGATAGTTTGATTTGGACCTCGAAACCCCCATCGAATGGATAAATGACCTCCAGCAATATTGGATATCATTTTTGGCACAAATTGTGGAGAAACACGGCGACCACCTTTATTCATAATGATACCGTGTTGTTCTTCCAGTGTTTGAATACCGCCAACGCCAGATCCGATAATTACGCCAGCTCGATCCAGATCAATTGAATCTAAATCTAGCCCAGATTGGTCGATGGCTTGCTGTCCTGCAACAATGGCATAGACAGAGAATGGATCTAATTTGCGAACTTCTTTCGCATCCAAAATGGGTTCGGGAGAAAAATCAGATAATTCTCCTGCGATTTTAGCACGTAGGTCACTTGCATCAAAATAACTGATAGGAGCAATTCCACTTTGTCCCGTTTTTAAAGCTGACCAAAATGATTCAACAGTATTCCCATTCGGTGCAAGAACACCCAATCCTGTTACAACGACCTTACGCATAACTAAATTACTTACTGTGTTTTTTCGATATAAGCAAGCGCAGCGCCAACTGTCATGATATTTTCAGCATCTTCATCTGGAATCTCAATTCCAAATTCTTCTTCGAATTCCATGATGAGCTCTACCGTATCTAATGAATCAGCACCAAGATCGTCAATGAAATGTGATTCGGGTTTAATGGCTGATTCATCGACACCTAATTTGTCGATTACAACCTCTTTTATTTTGTCTAATGTTGACATGTTTTTCTCCTTGTTTAGCTTATGATTTGACCCCCATCGATCACGATGGTTTGTCCTGTAATGAAACTGGCTTCTTCCGATGCTAAGAATAAAACGGCGCTGGCAATATCAGAACCATCTCCCATTCTTCCAATTGGAATATCTTTCAGTATTTTTTCTTTTACCTGATCAGACAATTCGTCTGTCATATCAGTTTTAATAAATCCGGGTGCAATGCAATTGACCGTAATTCCTCGAGAAGCAACTTCCTTTGCCACACTTTTTGTTAGGCCAATGAGTCCGGCTTTGGATGCGGCATAATTTGCTTGCCCTGCATTTCCTGTGATGCCTACGATAGAGGAAATATTTATAATGCGTCCCCATCTTTTTTTCATCATTGGACGCATTACAGCTTTTATGCCGAAGAAAGCACCTTTTAAATTAATATCTAAAACTTGCGTCCACTGTTCATCGGACATACGCATCAATAAGGTATCTTGGGTTATACCAGCATTATTAATCAAAATATCTAATTGACCAAAATCAGTCACAATCGATTTTACCATGGAAGTAAATGCCTCACCGTCTGAAATATCACAGGTACGATAATGGGCATTCCCACCGGACGCTTTTAAAGATTCTACCAAATTAATCAAGGCATCTTCAGATCGACTAACGCAAATAACAATAGCGCCTGCGGAAGCAAAGGTTTCTGCTATTGATTTCCCAATACCACGAGATGCGCCTGTAACCACTGCTACTTTATTTTTTAAATCAAACATCATAATTCTCTATTTCTTCTAATGTTCCAATACCGCGAGAAGATTGTTTCCGATCAATTCTTTTGAGAAGACCTTGTAAAACTTTCCCGGGGCCCAACTCCAAAAACATTTCATTCCCATCCTCAATCAAATTATTCATTGTTTTTGACCAAAGTACTGGATTCTCCAATTGTTTTAATAATAATTCCCGGATAGCGCTTCCGTTCGTAGTAGGACCTGCATGAACATTTGCATAAATGGGAAAAATAGTATCTGAAATTTCGGTGGAATTCAATATCTCTGCAAGTGATTCGCGAGCAGATTTCATTAAAGGTGAATGGAATGCACCACTCACATTTAAAGGTATGACCAACCGTGCACCTGCTTCTTTTGCGATTTTCATCAAATCTTCGACTGCATTCGGTTCACCAGAAATCACAATTTGTCCGAGTGAGTTAAAGTTAGCAGGTACCACAATTCCATCTTGATAAGCGTCGCACAAATCTTGAACTTGTGCGTCATCCATACCCACAATTGCCGCCATGCTTCCAGGCTCATTTTTGCCAGCTTCAAACATGCTTTCAGCTCGAACTTTTACCAAAGATAGTCCCGTTTCAAATGAAAAGGCGTTTCCAATGCATAAAGCAGAATATTCACCTAAACTATGCCCGGCAAGGGCAGAAGGCAAGCATCCTTTTTCTAAAAGTAATTTTCCGATAATGACACTTACGATGTAAATAGCGGGCTGTGTATATTTTGTTTGTTTTAATATTTCATCAGGGCCATCAAAAATTATAGACTGAATATCTGTTTCCAAAATTTCATTGGCACGGTTAAAATAGGATTTCCCCAAATCTGTTTTTTCAAATAAGTCTAAACCCATTCCAACTTTTTGGGAAGCTTGCCCAGGAAATAGCCAAGCAGTTTTCAAGAAGGATTGCCCCATTTAATGAGCATACTTCCCCACGTCCATCCAGCACCAAATGCGGCGAGTAATAAATAATCACCCTCTTTCAATCGTCCTTGTTCCACCGCTTCATTTAATCCGATGGCAATCGTGCCTGCTGTCGTATTCCCATATTTTTGGATATTAATGAGGACTTTATCTTTAGATATATTGCATCGATTTGCGGCAGCATCAATGATTCTTTTATTGGCTTGATGTGGAATAAAAAGCGCAATATCGTCACCAGTTAATTGATGCTTTTCCAACATTTTTGCGCTTACATCGGCCATGCCTTTTACAGCAAATTTGAAGACGGTTCGACCATCTTGCTTGAGATAATGCATTTTGTTTTCAACGGTCTCGATTGTGGCAGGCATACGACTTCCACCCGCTGGCATCTGAAGATACTTTCCACCAGAGCCATCCATTCTCAGGATAGAATCTAGAATGCCAAAATCACTTTCTGTTGATTCTAAAATTACGCCGCCGCCTCCATCTCCAAAGAGGACAGAAGTATTACGATCTTCGTAATCCAAGATGGTTGACATGGCATCAACTCCGATGACCATTACTCTTTTATATTGTCCCGATTCAACAAATTTTGCTCCAGTTTCTAAGCCATATAAAAAGCCAGAACAGGCTGCAGATAAGTCAAATCCCCATGCACGATTCGCACCAAGGTTATTTTGCACAATTGCTGCTGTAGATGGAGCAAGCATATCTGGCGTTACAGTAGAGACAATAATAATGTCGATATCATCTGGCTTGAGATTGGCTTTTTCCAATAAGTCGCGCCCAATATGTGTGCAGATATCAGATGTGGCTTCATTTTCGCCAATAATGTGTCTTTGATGAATACCAGTTCTACTTTTTATCCATTCGTCAGTTGTGTCCATTATTTTTTCTAAATCATGGTTGGTTAGCACTTTTTTTGGTGCATAATGTGCTGTTGCGCTTATGATTGCGTTCATGCTATTCCCCGTATAGAATTTTTAAATTGTGTTTGTGTGTGTTCGATTAAGTGGCTCTCAACACATTTTTGAGCTAGCTTAATAGAATTTTTAATTGATTTAGGTCCTGAACTTCCATGAGCGACGATGGAGACACCATTAATGCCCAGTAAAGGTGCCCCGCCATGTTCTTCGTAATCAAATTTTTCTTTTATGGAAACGAGAGCCGGTTTTATAAAATGTTTTCCCATGCGACTAAGCCAATGGTTTTGAAATGCCGATTTAAGCTCATCTCCTAAATGACTAATCCAGTTTTCAGCAAATTTGATTAAAGTGTTTCCAACAAAACCATCACAGATTAATACATCCGCTTCGGAGGACATGAGATATCGTCCCTCAATATTGCCAACAAAATTTGGTAAATTCTTCTGGAGTAATTGATGCGTCTCCTGATAAAGCGCACTGCCTTTATTAGCCTCAGAACCAATATTGATGAGTCCTACTTTTGGATTCTCGACGCCTTCTACATGTGAATAATAATGAGAAGCTAAAATAGCAAATTGGAGTAAATATTTTGGTTTTGTATCTGGATTTGCGCCCACATCACAAATTATTTTCCCCCCAGATTCAGACGGAATGTAAGCGGCGAGCGCAGGGCGGTGCACACCAGGAATTCGCCCAAGCAAAAGAAGGGAGGTAGCCAAAACAGCACCCGTATTTCCGGCACTGACGAAAGCATCGGCCTTTCCATCTTTGACTAATTGTAAGCCTTGCACAATTGAAGAATTGGGCTTCGTTTTCACGACGCGAGAACCAGGCTCATCCATAGAAATTAAATCAGGTGCATCTTGGATTGTAAGGCGGTCGGAAGAATAGTTTCCCAAATGGGATTGGATGGATATCTCATCCCCCAAAAGCATTACTTGAATTTTTGAAGTTTCAAGTGCTTGTATCGCACCTTGAATCACAATATCTGGGGCATGATCGCCTCCCATTGCGTCAACTGCGATCATCATGATTAAAAGAGATTAATTTGAAGCAACTACAGGGCGACCGCGATAATATCCACAATTAGGGCATGCTCTATGTGGCATTTTTGGTTGGCTGCATTGGGCGCAAGTAGTTACAGAAGCTAACTTTGACTTGTAATGTGTCCTACGTTTTTTGCCTCTCGTCTTGGATTGGCGTCTTTTAGGTAATGGCATTTTATCTCCTCAAATATTTTTTTATGATTTACAATTACATGTTTTAACATTTAAATCTGCACCACATTGCTCGCATAAGCCCAAACAATTATCCTTACAAAGATTCTTTAAAGGAATATCAACTAGAATTAGTTCTAGAAGGGGATCGGTCAAATCAATGAATTCTTGTTTTTTATCAATGAATAAAACATCAACCTCGTTTGTTTCCATTAATTTTGGATTAGGACTCAAACTGAGTTTTACAGGAATTCTATGGTGCTCTGCAAAGGAAATTAAACATCGATCGCATTGCAGAAAAAGCTCCGTTTGGAGCTTTCCAGAAACTTGATAACCAAATTTTGTTTTTTCAGCAGATAATACGCATGAAATATTTTTGGCTTCTGCAACGAAAACTTCGTTTTGTAATTCCGCAGATTCAATGTCAAAAAACTTGTCCTTGAATTCTGAGGCTAATTCTGTTCGAAATAGCTTCATATTAAGCTGGGGAAACTACTGAATTAAAAAGCTGTTTTACAAGCGATATGCTTGTATTTTATTTTTCCTCGCTATCCGTTGAATCTTGATCTTTTTCTGGAGAAGCTTCATCATCAGCGTTTTCTTCGCTTAAGGTCTCCATAAAAGAATCATCATTTTCTTCCTCGTCCAATTCGTCTTCATCTTGTCTTTCGAGCACATTGTCATCATCTGTTTTTTTCTTAAAGATGATAAACATCAATGTTTCGCCCACTGATAGTATGGATAATCCATAGGAAATGATGACGAAAATTAATATGAGAAAGAATAAAGCGAGAATCATTGCAGCGCCAGTTTCGGATCCCGTTAACGCGCCAGCTTCTGGCAATGTATAAAAACAGCAAGGCGTTCCGCAAGCCGAGTCAAATGGCGTGCAAATTGAATTGCATATGCCACGTGGTGAAATATAGCTTAGGGCATTTCCAACGATAGATGATGCTTTTGAGCCCATTAAAAAATCCATACTAAAGACATGGTTGATGAGCTGAAAACCAGCAAAAAGAAACCAGGAAAAAATTCTCACAGAAAAGACAGCAAGGGGAAACAGTAGCGCATTGTAAAGAATGACGCGCCACGGTTGTGACCATGCAATAGAATAAGATTGAAAAACGGTTCCCATGGTATCTTCTTCATAAGCGCCCACAATCGCTGGTGTATAGACACAGGAAACCATTAATACGAATACAGTATAAATCGTAAAGACGGCTCCCATCAAATAGAAGAGATATGGAAGTGCAAATAAATATTCACCCACGAAAGGAATTTTGCCAAAAAATGCGAATATGCCTGCAAAAATCAGAAAAAATATGAGAATTAAAATAAGCGCAATGGAAGTGAAAATGACGGGATGCCAATGTTTTTTAACATAATCCCAAGCATCACTTGCGGAGAAAAAGTTATCTCCTTTCAATTGTTTAAACGTCACACGAGAAACAGCCGCGCAAGAAAGATGGATGAATGCAATCCAGCCAAAAGATCCAAAGAAGTAAACACCCCAAGCAAACCAAGGAGCATCCACGCCAAACAAACAGGGGTAGAGTCCATAAGATTGTATTGCGTCATTAAAGGCGATGCCAGAAAGGGCTAATGCCGAATAGGAAAATATCCAATAAAGAAGAAAACCAGCAAGGTTTCCCAAGAGGAATAACCAGATTTTTTTTCCACTTAATGCCAAACGCGGCGCACGAAAAATATCTCTAAAATCAAAATATAGTTTTATAGGTTCCATTTTAAATCTCCATTTTCATTATTGATCAAATCTTACAAAATCTACCCAAGTCTCAAGTCCTAAATTTTTAGACACAGCTTTTGAGACAGCATTTGCAGATTTCCGGTTATTGTAACTACCAATTCTAACACGATACCAAGTTTCATTTTTTTCTGTAAAGACGGCTTTCTGAATATAGGCATCATAGCCAGCTATAATCAACTCAGCTTCCGTTTTTTGCGCAGCTTTCAAAGAGCTTTTAGATACCACTTGAATGGTGAATCGCGTTTTATCTGCAGGGATAGACGTAACAATTTTTGTTTTTGGCTTGGCTTTTTTGCGGACTTTTTTTACCAGTTTTGGTGCAGGCTTGGAAACAGGTATTTCTTCCTTCTCCACTTCAATTTCTTCCTCAATTTCAGTTTCTTCTTCCTCTTCATCATCACCATCATCTTCAATGGTCGCATCCAGCCAAGAAAGTTCATCATCTTCTTCAGAATCATTCTCTTCGGTCACGAGCACTTCTTCCTCATCTTCTTGAGGAGATTCAATTGAGGCTTGACTCCTTCCATCATCAATGATAGAGAAGGAATAAGATTGGTTTGATATTTCATCGCCATATTTTGAGGCAATCACCTCAAATTGGTAATCTCCCGGATAATCAGGCGTAAATGTCATTTTCTTAGAATGCTTGCCCAAAACGAGATCCATTTCAGTTAATAAACTGCCGTCAGGGACGGATATCATTCGCCAGTCATAATCAAATTTCTTCCCTTCTTCTTCGGGGCTTTCAGCTGTGATGGTGATTCCTTCTCCAACGAACCCTTCAATGCCTTTATTTCCGCAAGCAAAGAAAAGGATAAAAGATAAGATAAAGACTGTTTTGATGTATTTATGCATAAGATTGATTCTATTGATTACTGATAAGTTCACTCTCTGTGAAGAAAAATCCAATCTCTTTTTCAGCATTTTCATCACTATCAGATCCATGAACTGCATTTTCACCAAGACTGGTGGCGAAATCTTTTCTAATGGTGCCTTCATCCGCTTCTTCGGGGTTTGTTGCCCCAATGGTTTTTCTCCATCCTGCAACCGCATTTTCTTTTTCTAAGGCCAAAACCATACAAGCACCAGAGGACATAAAAGTAGTTAGTTCGCCGAAAAAAGGTCGTTCTTTATGAACGGCATAAAAACCTTCGGCTTGCGCCAGTGTCATTTTCATCAGTTTAGCGGATAGGATTTTAAATCCAGCCGTAAGAACGCGATCATAAATTTTTCCAGTATGGCCATTTTTAACGGCGTCTGGTTTAATGATTGCGAATGTTTTATTTCCCATAATTTATTCCTTTTTATTCGTTTGTTGATAACTATTAATTTTGTTCCATAGCGGTTTTCATAAGCGCTCCAATATCGGCAACAGATTCTGCGACTTGGATGCCGCTCTCTTTCAAAATCCGCATTTTGGCTTCTGCCGTATCGTCGCCACCTGATACAATGGCGCCTGCATGTCCCATTCTCCGGCCAGGAGGTGCGGTTTGCCCTGCAATAAATCCGACCATAGGCTTTGTAATATTTTCTTTTGCCCAACGTGCCGCTTCAATTTCCATTTGTCCCCCAATTTCTCCAATAATAACAATCCCTTTTGTTTCAGGGTCGGCTTGGAATAATTGTAGGCAATCTTTCATGGTTGTACCAATGATGGGATCTCCACCAATCCCAATGGCGGTAGTTTGCCCCAAACCAGCATTCACCAGTTGGTCGATGGCTTCGTACGTTAAAGTCCCTGATTTTGAGATGACGCCGATATTTCCTTTTTTGCAAATGAATCCAGGCATAATTCCCAGTTTACATTCATCTACCGTAATAATGCCGGGACAATTGGGGCCGACCAATCTGGTGCCGTTTTGATCTACAATTCTTTTGACTTTCACCATATCATGGACTGGAACGCCTTCCGTAATACACACCACAACTTTGATTCCAGCAAAGCTGGCTTCCATAATGGCTTCGGCGGCAAAGGGTGGAGGAACGAAAATAATGGAGGTGTCCGCACCTGTTTTTTCTACTGCTTCATCCATGGTATTAAAAACGGGAACGCGGTCGTTGAATGTTTTTTGTCCACCCTTTCCGGGTGTAACACCTGCTACAATATTGCTTCCATAATCTAGCATTTGCCCACCATGGAATTGACCTTCTGAACCGGTAATGCCTTGAATAACAATTTTTGAGTTTTTATTGACTAAGATTGACATTTTGATTTCTCCTATGCGCTTAACGCAGCTTTCACGACTTTTCCCGCAGCATCTTTCATGCCAACAGCGGGGATAATATCTACGCCCGATTCGGCTAAAATGATTTGCGCTTCTTTGGCATTTGTCCCTTCCAGCCTTACAACGACGGGCACTTTTAATCCCATCTCTTTAACGGCTTGCACCACACCATTTGCCACTCGATCACAACGAACAATGCCACCAAAGATATTAATCAAAATGGCTTTAACATTTTCGTCGGTTAAGATAATTCTGAAGCCATTTTTCACTGTTTCTGCACTGGCGGTTCCGCCTACATCTAAAAAATTTGCAGGATCTCCACCAGCCAATTTGATGATATCCATCGTCGCCATCGCCAAACCCGCACCATTGACCATACAACCTACATTTCCATCTAATTTAATGTAATTCAAATTAAATTTCCCCGCTTCCACTTCCATGGGATCTTCTTCGTGTAAATCTCGCATTTCTGCAATATCAGGATGGCGAAATAATGCACTATCATCAAAATTGAATTTTGCATCTAAAATAATTATCTTCCCATCATCGGTTAAAACCAATGGATTCACTTCCACAATCGTTGCGTCTGTGTTTTGATAAACTTGATACATTTGCATAAAGATTTTACTAGCAGATTTAAACGCATCGCCTTCGAGTTCCAATCCATAGGCTAGTTTTCGAGCTTGAAAGGATTTCATACCCAATAAAGGATCAATCCAAACTTTGATAATTTTCTCAGGCGTCTCAGATGCGACTTTTTCAATTTCCATACCCCCTTCTGTGGAAATCATAAAGACATCCATACCTTTATTTCGATCCAAAGTAATCGCCGCATAATATTCTTTTGCGATATCGAACGCTTCGGTTACATACACTTTCCGGACTTTCTGGCCTTTTTCACCCGTTTGGTGTGTTTTTAAAGTCATTCCAAAAATATTGTTCGCATGTTCTAAAGCAGAATCAAAATTGGGCGAATACTTTACACCGCCTCCTTTTCCTCGTCCACCTGCGTGAATTTGCGCTTTTACAACCACATCTTCTGTGGCAAAATCTGCCTGAACTTTCTTAATAGTAGATTCAGCATTCTGAATGTCTTCAAAAATATAGCCATCTTGCACGGGCATTCCCGCCTTGGCAAAAATCTGCTTTCCTTGATATTCATGCACTTTCATTATGATTCCTTTTTGTCAGTTAAAATTTTATTCTTTGTCCATAAATGGATACGGATAATCTTTGGGTGGATCGAATGTTTCTTTGATGGTTCTTTGAGAAACCCAACGGAGCAAATTCATCATAGAGCCCGCTTTGTCGTTGGTGCCAGAAGCACGAGAACCGCCAAAAGGTTGTTGCCCCACTACTGCGCCTGTTGGTTTATCATTGATGTAAAAATTCCCCGCAGAATGAGTTAAGGCTTTACTCGCTTCAACGATTTTTTCTCGATCTCTGCTGTGAATGCAACCGGTCAAAGCATAGGGAGATGTGCTATCCACCAAGCCCAATGTCTCTTCCCAATCTTTGGGATCATAAATATAAATAGTGAGAACAGGACCAAAAATTTCCTCTTCCATGGTTTTGAAATGAGGATCACTTGTAAGAATGGTTGTGGGTTCAATGAAATAGCCTTTTGAATCATCATAGTTTCCGCCAGTGAGAATCTCCGCATCCGATGACTCTTTTGCGAAATCGATATAAGCGGTAATAGAATCGAAAGCAGATTTATCAATCACCGCATTCATAAAGTGTGAAAAATCTTCTGGATCTCCCACTGAAATGGTAGCGACCATTTTTTCATATTTTTCTTTGACTTCAGGCCAAATCGATTTGGGAATATAGGCGCGAGACATGGCAGAGCATTTTTGTCCTTGATATTCAAATGCCCCTCGAACCATTGCTGTCACTAACGCATCCACATTAGCAGATTCGTGAGCGATACAAAAGTCTTTTCCGCCCGTTTCGCCAACGATACGTGGATAAGTTTTATATTTTGCGATATTATTACCAATGGTTTTCCACATAGATTGAAATACAGCTGTCGATCCTGTAAAATGAATGCCAGCTAAATGAGGACTTTCTAAAACACGTGGACCTACTTCGCGTCCTGATCCGGGGATAAAATTGATGACACCTTTTGGTAATCCAGCTTCTTCAAATAATTTCATCAAGAAATACCCACTATAGACAGAAGAGGAGGCTGGTTTCCATAAAGCGACATTTCCCATCAAAGCGGGCGCGGTGGGAAGGTTTCCTGCAATCGACGTAAAATTGAATGGCGTTACAGCGAAAACGAATCCTTCCAGAGGACGATTTTCTACCATATTCCAAATGCCATCAGGAGAGTAGGGTGGTTGTTGCTCGTAAATTTCTTGTGCAAATGAAGCATTAAAATTGAGGAAATCAATGAATTCACAGGAAGCATCAATCTCAGCCTGAAAGGCATTTTTACTTTGCCCAAGCATGGTGGATGCATTGATGGTTTGTTCGTGCGTTCTCTGTAAAATTGAAGCCATTCGTTTGAATAATGCCACGCGCGATTCCCAAGGGAGCGTTGACCAATCTTGCCAAGCATCCATGGCGGATTCGATAGCGAGTTTTATTTCTTTTTCACCGGCTTGATGATAAATACCCAAAACGTGCTGATGGTCATGAGGGATTCGCATTTCAACCGTATTTCCAGTAAAAATAGATTCGCCGTTAATGATAACGGGAACTTCAATTTCTGTTGCTTTGAGCTCAGTAATACGTTTTTTGAGTGCATCTCGTTCAGGTGTGCCTGGCGCATAAGAATAAATGGGTTCATTTACGGCTTTTGGGACAACTACTTTTGCATTTTGCATTTGGAACCTTTAATGATTAAGTCTAAAAATAAGCTCATAAAAAAGCCCGATAAGTTACAGAGAATGAGCTTGGATTCAAGGAATTGAGTTTAAGAAATGAGTGATACTTCATCCACTGCTTCGGCCCTTGTTTTGAATCGCGCTAATTCATCTCTCATTTCTTCAAGGCCGGGAGCGGTAACAAGATTATACCTAATTTTTGACGCACCGGGAAATCGTTTTACATAACTGGAAAAATGTTTTCGTATGAGTTTTGATCCAATGGAAGGCCCGTGATATTTTATGATTAAATCTAAATGCCGTTCGCACATTTCTGCAATTTCCAAAAGGGAAGGGCGACTCGGTACGGTTTCTCCATTCAGTTGCGCTTTGGCTTCACGAAAAAACCAAGGATTCCCATGGGCCGCTCGGCCAATCATCACCGCATCGCAATTAGTCTCATCGAACATACGCATCATATCATCGGAAGTTTTGATGTCGCCATTTCCAATCACAGGAATTGAAACGGATTCTTTGAGTTGCCGAATGAGCGCCCAGTTTGATTGTCCGTTGTATCGCATAGAAGTCGTTCGAGGATGGAGCGCAATGGCCTTTACGCCAATTTTTTCTAATCGCGGACCTACTTCTGGAACGACAATAGAATTTTTATCCCAACCAGAACGCATTTTTACCGTAACAGGAACTTCGGGAACAGATTCTACAACGGCTGAGGTGATTTCTTCCATGAGACAAAGATCTTTTAAGGCAGCGGATCCTGCTCCTTTTTTTGTGACTTTTGGGACAGGGCATCCATAATTGATATCAAGAATATCGGGTGCAAATTGATCCACAATGGTACGGGCTGCCATGGCCATCACATCTGGGTCATCGCCAAATATTTGAATGCCAATGGGACGTTCTTTTTCAGAAAAGCGAATAAGATCTAAAGATTTTGCATTTTCACGAATAATTCCGTCAGAAGAAACAAACTCGGAATACACCACGCCAGCACCCATTTGTTTACAAAGAATACGGAATGGGTAGTCTGTATATCCAGCCATTGGCGCCAAAAATATAGGCGTTTTAATTTTGACGTGACCAATCTTCACTGTGACCAATCTTCTTCAAAAAATTGATAGTTTGTTTCGTTCATTCCCATATGCGCATAAACTTTTTTTGCGGCATAATTCTCTGATTCTACATAAAGACGAATACCGCACACATTTCCATCTAGTTTAGCCAGCCGTTTTGCTTCTTCATGTAAATGACGATAAAGGCCTTGTCGCCTAAATTGGGGTTTGATGTAAACAGATTGAATCCACCAAAAGGTGCCATTTCTCCAATCCGACCACTCTTTTGTGATCATTAATTGCCCACAATTTTGCCCTTTGTTATTTTCGACAATGAAATAAGTCCCTTTTGAATCGTCATTGAGTACCGCTTCTACACCAGAACGAATGGCATCTTCTTGCAATACTTTTTGTTCAGTTTCAATTGCCATGGCTTGATTGGAGGCGATGATAAATTTCTTATCTTGAAAATTTCCTTTGCGAATAATCATATTGAAATTTATCATTATTTGAGCGTAAAAAAATTACTTGAATGAATGAACTTAAATAATTTGTGTAATGGCTCAATTCGTGTAAATTCTCCAGCATTTTTTCAAGTAAATAACAACGAAAACAGAGATATTATGAGTAGAGTTTGTCAAGTAACAGGTAAAAAACCCATGTTTGGGAATAACGTGAGTCACGCTCACAACAAGACTCGGAGAAGATTTAATGTCAATCTCCAGAGAAAAAAATTCTGGTTACCAGAGGAGAATCGATTTATTACCCTTCGGGTTTCAACTCGGGGGATGCGTGTTATCGATAAAAAAGGAATTACACGCGTGATAAATGAACTGCGTGCCCAAGGTCAAAAGATTTAATTCTTTTACACAGTTTCCAAAATAAAAAAGCCTCGCAATGCGGGGCTTTTTTATTTTATTGTAATGTCAGAACATAGAACAAGATTTGGTTCTTGTTTTTCAAAGGGATTCTATTAATCAATCATTCTTTTAATGAGCATAAATGATTTTGCCCGATAAGGACTATAAACATCTGATTCTGGATTTAAAGAATTGATTGCGACTTTACCTCCTTGATGTATGAAATCTTTTCCTCCAATAGAAATGCCAGCATGGGTGACTTTTTTGCCATTACCAAAGAATAGTAAATCGCCAGCTTTAACATTTGACCAAGTTTCATTTGGGATAATTTCTAATCCTTCTAACGCTTGTTGACGTGCGTCACGTGGCAACTGCTTGCCCACAGATTTATAGACAATTTGCGTAAATCCAGAGCAATCATTTCCTTTTGAAGAATTGCCCCCCCAAAGATAAGGTGTTCCCATCATGCGATGTGCTTTATCAAGCAAAAGATTTAGACGGTTTTGATTGGATTTACGATTTGAATATGGCTCAATTTGCTCATTCAAGACGAAACCGACTCGTCCATCGGGTAGCATAACTTTAGACCATTTAGCCATTAGTTTTATCACGGAAATCCGATTGTTCAAAACCATATCCGTCACAGGCATACTCTCGATATTGGGTTTGAAATAAATGTGAGTATTCAGTTCGCGAATTTGATGAATTGCAGCAGATTGCCAATTTACTGAAAATGTAGAGTCACAACGATGAATTGCGGTATGATGAATCCAGCCAATATAATCATAATGTGTTTGCGCCAAGAACCAGCTGTCCACTCGCTTTAGCAATCGAACTGAAAAGCCCATAACGGCTTGATCTACCATTTGAGATGCATGTCGAGATTCTTCACGAATGGGCGTAACGCTCACATTGATGATTCCATAAGTGCTGTCCCCCAATGCGGAATCTGGCAGGGCAGAAAAATAGTTGGTATAAGCATCCTTGCCAAGAAGGGAATCGGAAAAACCGATGATTTTTTGATGAGCAATAAGATGGTTCGTTTCGCCACTGAGTTCCCATTGACCAGCATTTTTGTCTAAAGAGACCTGAAACACGGCTAAAGTTTTATCTGAAATATAGTGTGTCTCGATGTTTTGGGCTCCCTGTTTAAATTGGTTTTGTATTCCGTTTTTTGAATTACAATCTGTTAATAGTAGAATGAGCAATAATGCTAAAATTAGTTTTATTGTTTTCACTTGATGTGTTTTGAATTTTAAAATGAGATTAAGCAAATAAAAATTGACATATATAAACTGCACTTAAAACGCCAACCAAATCAGCAAATAATCCAGCCAAAAGGGCGTGGCGTGTTTTACGAATTCCCACTGAACCAAAATATACAGCCAGCACATAAAACGTTGTTTCGGTGGACCCAAACATAGTGGCACCGATTTTAGCAATGAGTGAATCTGCGCCATGTTGATTCACCAAATCTGTTAATAGTCCTAAAGAGCCACTTCCTGATAGCGGACGCATCAATGCTAAGGGAAGATTTTCTGGTGGAAAACCAATAAACGTCAAAGCAGGGGAAAGGGCATTCAATAATAAGTCTAAAGCACCTGAAGCACGAAACATGCCAATCGCGACCAAAATTGCTACAAGATATGGAATGATTCTAACCGAAATAGTAAAGCCGTCTTTGGCACCTTCCACAAAGGATTCATAAACTTTAACTTTTTTGAAAACTAAGCCATAAAAAGGAATGCCAACCAATAAAAAGGGGATAATATATTTTGAGAATTCGTTTATGCCTCCTACAAATGAATCAATCATGACTGACTCCCTTCAACGATGGCAAAGCGTTTTCGTTTTTCTAAAAATTT
>JABHGY010000107.1 GCA_018671775.1 Fidelibacterota bacterium | reverse complement strand
GGATCCATCGTAGCTTTCTGTTCCCCACAGAGGTGTATCGCCATATTTTTCGTATCCTTTTAATCGAAAATCAACAGAATTATAAAAATTGCTACTGGTTAGAATGACCAATTTTTCGCCATTCCCGTTAAAATCATATAAATCCCAAATAGCAAGGTTTTCCGTATTTTCCTCTTCGATTGCCCAAAGCACACTATAATCGTTGGCACCATCATAAATAGTAACGGTATTCCAGTATGTTTTTGTTAAATCGGCATATCCATCTTCATTTAAATCAAAATATAAAATGCCTTTTTCATTTTGGTCTTGACTGATGCGCCATTCCTCAGAATACTGTCCGAAAATTATGGACGAAAAAAGTTGAAGTGTGATTAATATTGTTTTCATTCGTTATTCTTTATGTGTAACAGTTTTAAGAAAATAGTTAAATCGATTAGTCATTTTTTATCCATTTTGATTGAATTTTGTTTTGTAATGGGTCTGTCCATACGAACAAGATTTGATTATGTAGTAATTCCATTTGAGGATAGCCAATGCCACGACCGCCTTCTAATGTTGCCACAACAGATAGGTCTGAAAGTTTGCCATCGTTCTTAATTTTACGATAAACAATTGATGACATTTCATCTTTCGCTTCAAGCCAATTTACCATTAAAGTTTCATTATTGACCCATTCCAAATCGACTCTTCCTTGAGGCTTGCCTCCATCCACACGAATTGGATCAGAAAATGTTTTACCAAGATCATTCGAAAATGACACATTAACCTGCGCTTCACCATTTGGAGCCGTAAACCACGCAATGGCTAGTTTACCATTTTTTTCTGCTATTTTGGGGCCGTTAACAGGGCAACCAGGGATAAACCAATTATCCTCATGAACTGTTATAGGGTTTTGTGCGATTCCATCGATAATTCGAATCACATTAATATTTCTTATTTCTTTTTCAGATCTGTCCCGATACGCAATCAGAGTTCCACCGGGAATAGCCACAGCATCCGTAGGGCAGCATTCACACACTCGTTGATCTAGGACTTTCTCTGCTGTTAATATCCCTTGAGAAAAAGAGGATTGATAAAGTGCCATATCGCCCATGGTATGGGTTTCCATATTGTATTCACCCATGTGGCGTCCATCAAGCCAGGCGATTCCAACGCCATTTTTTGATGGATAAAATGAAAGAAATCCATGCTCTCCTTTATTTTTTTGATCTCGATTTACTTTGAGTGGTGTGGACCATGATTTTCCCCGATCAATTGAATAGGAAAGTAAAATATGATAATCGAATGTTTCTGCAGAGCTTTTTTCTAAGCAATGAGCAAAAAGTGTATCTCCATTTGATTTAAATATTGACGGGAAATCTGCCCAATTTACCATCAAAGAATTTGAGGAAAAGATGATAGAAGGTTCAGTCCATTTATTCTGCATAAATTCGGAAAAAATGACTGAAGAAGTCGTATCACTTTCACTTGTCCATAATATAAATAAAGAACCGTCGTTTGATTTAATCATATTCGGATATTTACTCCCTTGAAAAAAAGATGGTAATGGAAACTCAAGGGGCGCATTACATGAAATGATAAACAGTAAAACGCCAATGATTAATATTATTCTATTCATAGATCTCATCCAAATAACTTTCCAAATAAACCTTTTTTCTTTTTAATGGATTCTGGCGTATACCCCGCTTCTCGAATAAGATTAGCGATAAAATGCCAATCTGAATCAGAACTTGCAGAAACCAGTTTCTTTTCTACATCAATCTTAAAGTTTAATATATAATCGTGCGCTTCCAAGGCTGAACGAATTTTCCCCGCACAGCCTTGGCATGTCATATCTTTTACAATGAAGACATGGTTTGGCAATTAATGCATGCCTCCAATTTTACAGCAAGGTGCAAGTGCTTCATAGGCTGTTGGATCTGCTTTTGTATTATTGGCTTGGTACCCTAAAGCAGAAACCGCTTTTTCAATCGCTTCTAAATTAATGACAGATGCTTTATAGGTCACATGACCTACTTTTTCGTTCAAATCTACGTCAAATTTGGCAATGCCATCTATTTTGGCCATACCCGATTCGATGGTTTTTTCACACATGCCACATTGAACGGTGCTTAAAGCGACGTCTGCATGCTTTGCTTCTTCACTACTGCAGGCGACGAATCCGAGGATCATTCCCATTGTAGCGATGATGATTGTTTTTTTCATGTTTGTTTTCCTTTCGTTTGTTAATGAAAATCTATGGATTAAGAATGTTTTCCTCTTTCTTTTAAATATAGCATACTCGCCAGAATAAGGATGCCAACTTCTCCAAAAAAAAGGAATGGATTCTCCATGTAGAATGAGAAATACGGATTTTGACCCATTTCCCATATTGGAACTTGCCCCTGTTCGGGTTGAATTGGAAACAAAAAATAATCCTTATAAGATGAGGGAAACATCCATTGTATTCCAACCGTTCTTGCTGTTATCCAGTCTGTGACAAGATGAACTTGTGTCCCTAATAATAATGCAAGTGCAATGGATTTTTTTTTGTCATTTTTTGATATAATGCCTTCAGTCGCCATCAAGACGAAAAGTCCTATCCAAAAAATAGGCGTATGCAATACCGAATGGTGTCCGGCAACCGTGGTAGAAAAAAGTCCATCCATATCGGGTAAAATGGATGCCAATAATAGAACTGGCATAAATGGATAAACTGTCCAAGGTGAAGTTTTCATCCATTTACCTAGTAAATATCCGGATGCGATATGAGATGGTAGAAACATTATCTTTTCAACTCCATTTCTTTTACAATCGAATAAATGATTGGCACAACGAATGTAGTCAGAATTGCAAAAACCATTCCGCCAAAAGATGGAATTGCCATGGGAATCATGACATCTGCGCCTCGCCCCGTGGAAGTTAAAATAGGCATGAGCGCTAAAATAGTTGTGGCTGTAGTCATCATTGCTGGTCTAATTCTTCTGGATCCTGCAAGAATTGTTGCTTCTCGAACTGCTTGTATTGTTTTGGGTTTATCTTCATCAAATTGTTGCTCCAAATAAGTGCTTATGAGAACGCCATCATCTGTCGCGATTCCAAATAAAGCCAAAAAACCGACCCAAACAGCAACACTCAAATTGACTGGATGCATTTGAAATAATTCTCGCATATTTTCGCCCATAACATTAAAATTCAAAAACCAATCCTGACCATACAACCATAGCATCGTAAACCCACCAGACCAAGCAACAAAAATACCGCTAAATACTATTAAAGTGGTAGATACTCTTTTGAACTGAAAGTATAATATTAAAAAGATAATCGCCAAAGCCAAGGGCAATACAACTGCCAATTTCTTGGATGCACGAATTTGATTTTCATAACTTCCTGCAAATGTGTAACTCACACCATTGGGAACTTTTATATCACCCGCTTTAATTAATGCATCGAGATAATCCTTCGCTGATTCCACCACATCCACTTCTGCCCACTCATTTTGTTTATCAAACAAAACATACCCCATTTTGAATGTGTCTTCACTTTTTATAACTTGTGGACCACGGACATAATTCACATCCGCTAATTGAATGAGTGGAATTTGCGCACCACTTGGCGTTGGAATTAATATATCGTCCAGCGATTCAATTTTATCTCGAAATTCCCGCATATATCGAACACGAACAGGGTATCGCTCCCGTCCTTCTACCGTCGTGGTAATGGGCATGCCACCTACTGCCACTTCAATGGCATGTTGAACTTGTTGTAACGCAATTCCATATCGGGCTATTGCTCGTCGATTAATATCAATCTCAAGGTAAGGTTTTCCCACAATTCTATCTGCAAATACCATATCTGCTTTTACACCCGGAGCTTTTTTCAAATGTTGCTCCAAATCTAATCCAAAAGTTTCAATGGATTCTAAATCTGGACCTTTCACTTTAATACCCATGGGAGCCCGCATACCACTTTGAAGCATTACTAATCTTGCCGAAATGGGCTGTAGTTTCGGGGCTGATGTGGTGCCGGGAATTTGTGCTACTTTTACCAACTCATCCCAAATATCATCAGAAGAACGAATATGATCACGCCAAAGACGAATTGTATTTCCATTCTCATCCAATCCATACTCAGGTTTATAAGCAACAATCGTTTCAACCATACTTAATGGCGCTGGATCTAGTGGAGAATCTACGCGACCAATTTTCCCAACGACTGACTCCACTTCTGGCACAGAATATAACGCTTTGTCTAATATTTGTAAAACATCGATGGATTCTTCCATTCCTGCATGTGGCATTGTTGTTGGCATATATAAAAATGAACCTTCATCCAAAGGTGGCATAAATTCTTTCCCTAATCCAGGAAAAGTATGATTCATCGATACCATTGGGCGTGATGATAGAATAAAATTCGGCATCCATCCTGTAAAAGATTCAAATCCCAACCAAACGACTAATCCAAATACGGTGATAAACCCAGGCAAGGATAATGCTTTCGCTTTATGATTAAGTGCCCATCGAAGAAGTCGCGGATATACTTTTGTAAATGCCGAAATTCCACCCATAATAAACCCAATCAATAAAACCACAAAAATCAGATTTAAGAAGAAACCTTTTGTTAATCCCAATGGAGACCAGGTGGATGATAAAATGAGAATAACCAAGAAAACAACCATGAAATTCCCCAACCAGGGATAACGTTTTAGGCTCTCTATTTCAAAAATAGATTTTTTCTTTTTCCCGAGTAAGAAGTTGGCTAACACGGGCAAAACCGTTAAAGCAATGATGACTGATGCCACGAGAGCAAATGTTTTGGTATAAGCCAAGGGTTTAAATAATTTCCCTTCTGCACCTATCATAGTAAATACAGGTAAAAAGCTTACGACTGTTGTTGAGACAGCTGTAATCACAGCACCACTAACTTCTGAAACCGCTTTAAAAATGACATCCTT
>JABHGY010000106.1 GCA_018671775.1 Fidelibacterota bacterium | reverse complement strand
GCGATTCCATTTGTTCTTTTTTTGCAATTAGAGTTGGATGTGAATTTATGGAGTTTGTGGGGCATCATTCTTTTGGGTGATTTGGGGATTATGGTCGGAGGGAGTTTAGTTTCTGGATTGGCCATGCGCGCCAAAATGTCCGCCGTTTTGTTGCCGATTCTAATGTTTCCTTTGGTTTCGCCTGTTTTGATTGCAGCGGTAAAAGCGAGCATTGGCATCTTAAATCATCAACCGTATGAAGAATGGCAATTATGGCTTCGGATTATGGGAACGTTTATAGTAATTTTCGCCCTGATTGGATATACACTATTTGATCATATCACAGAGGAATAATGTCATTTTTTAGTCAAAGAAAAAACCAACTATGGTTGGGACTTGCATCCGTGCTGATGCTTATTGATTTATATCTAATCATTTTTGTTACGCCTATTCACCCAGAACAGCAATGGGCTCAACGTATTTTTTATTTTCATGTGCCTTCTGCTTGGACAGGATTTTTAGCTTATTTTATTGTCATGATTGCGGGGATTCTTTTCTTGTGGAAAAAAGATCAAAAGTGGGACAATCTAGGTTTAGCTTCCGCTGAAGTTGGCACGCTGTTTACCGCACTCGTATTGGTGACGGGTCCCATTTGGGCCAAACCCATTTGGGGACAAGCTTGGACTTGGGAACCGCGCCTAACCACAACCCTTATTCTCTTTTTAATTTTTGTGGGATATTTTATGCTTAGGGCATACGGAGGACATCCGGAACGAGTTTCTCGATATGCAGCCGCTTTAGGGATTATTGCGTTTGCAGATGTGCCAATTATTTTCATTTCGGTGAAGTTTTGGTTACCGGAGTTTCAATCTCATCCACAAGTAGAAATGAACAAACAAGCGCCAGAATATCTCTATCCATTTTTATTCTCTTTGTTTGTGTTTACGATTATTTATGTGCTGATGATTCGCTATAGAAGTCATGTATTATCATTAAAAAATGAGGCTTTATCCGAATGAACTATCAATTTTTAGGCTATTTTTTATCTGCATATACTTTGGTTTTGGGAAGTATCATTATTTGGTTTATCATGCAGGTGAAACAGGAAAAGCACTGGCAAAAAATGGAATCTATAAAAGATTAATATAAGGAGTAAGTTTTGGAAAGAAAAATAGTCCACGTTATCGGAACAGGTACAATTGGTGAGCCGCTAATTGGTTTGCTATGTGATTATAAAGAACAGTTGGGCATTGATGAAGTGAGTTTTCATAAAAACAGTGCCCTAAGACGAGATCGGTCAAAAGTCATCGATTTAATTCGTCGTGGTGCTCGTTTATCGGTAGATGAACCATTAATGAAAGATTTTAAAAAACTCAATATGGATCCAGATCTTGAAACGGAAGAAGCGATTAAACGCTCATCTGTTGTTATTGATTGCACGCCTCGTGGTATTGGTCACGCAAATAAGGCAAAGTATTATGAAAAATTTGCTGATACTGTCCGCGGATTTTTAGCCCAAGGCAGTGAAGATGGTTTCGGTAAAAAATATGCTCGTGGGATTAATGATTCAGCATTGAAATCGACAGATAAATTTCTCCAAATCGTTTCGTGTAATACACATAATATTGCGTGTGTTACCAATACCATTGCAATGCACGATGACCCTGAAAATCTTGTTGCAGGAAAATATGTGTGTATTCGTCGGGCAAATGATATCTCTCAAGCGGGAAGTTTTATCCCCGCACCTCAAGTGGGGACACATCCTCATGATTTTCATGGTTCTCATCATGCTGAAGATGCAGCAGGTTTATTTAATACCATGGGCTTGGACTTAGATTTATTTTCTTCTGCCATGAAAGTAAATAGCCAATATATGCACGTATTATGGTTTAATCTTCAAGTGAAAGAGCCGATTACTCTAGAGCAAGTCAAAGAGAAATTGCATAAAAATCCATTTGTTTCTATGACGAGAAAAGATATGACAAGCACGGTTTTTTCTTTTGGTCGTGACCATGGACATTATGGTCGGATTATGAATCAATCGGTAGTGGTTGAACCGTCATTAACCGTGAGGAATGATCATGAGGTTTCAGGATTTTGTTTTACCCCACAGGATGGAAATTCCATTTTTTCCAGTATTTCTGCGGCAGAATGGTTGTTATATCCTCATTCTTATAAAGATAAAACTCAGTGTTTGTCTCATTTGTTTTTTGATATCATTTGAACACTCACGTTTTATCCCTTGTTACGGGACCCTTTCAAGAAAATGCTTTTTTAGCGTGGAACGATTCTGATCCGAACTGTATCATCATAGATCCGGGAGATGACTCGGAAAAAATCATCCAAGAAATCGAGACACACAATTTAAAGCCAATCGCAATCGTGAATACGCATGCCCATTTGGATCATATTGGGGCTGTTGATTCATTAAAAGATCATTATCAAATTCCGTTTTATTTGCACCAAGACGAATCTGATATATTGGAAAATTTCAATATTTCGAGGCAGTTTTATGGTTTGTCTCCTCAAGCTGTTCCCAAGGTGGATTTTTGGTTTGGAGATGAAGAAGAATTGTCTTTTGGTAAAATACAAATTGGATTATTCAAAACACCAGGGCATACACCTGGTGGTACTTGTCTTATTATTGATGGTCATGTTTTTACTGGAGATACTTTATTTCATAGATCTATCGGCAGAACCGATTTGCCTGGTGGCGATTTTGAAACTTTGCATAGCTCATTGAAAAAACTAGTTTTAGAAATCCCTGATACTTTTATTCTTCATCCAGGACATGGCCCAGATACAACCTTAGCCGTTGAAAAGTTAGAAAATCCTTATTTAAAATAATTGAAAGTGTAAATTACTCCTTATGAAAGTTATAGATTATTTAGAAAAAGCGAATAAAACCTTATTTAGCTACGAAATTTTACCTCTCAAGAGAGGAGGACGGATTGATGAAATTTTTGAGTTAGTAGATTTATTAGCTCCATATGAGCCACCTTTTATTGATTTAACTTCCAGATCAGCAGAAGTGTATTATGATGAATTTGACGATGGTTCTCTCAAAAGGCATATCCGAAGAAAACGCCCGGGGACGATTGGGCTCAGTGCCGCGATTAAAAATAGATATAATATCGAAACCGTTCCTCATATCTTGTGTAATGGATTTACAAAAGAAGAAACAGAAGATGCGTTAATTGAACTCAATTATTTGGGCATTGATAATGTTTTGGCTGTCCGAGGAGATGATTTACGAAAAATTCCGAAGCAAGATAAAAGGCCAAGAAATAAATACGCATCAGACTTGGTGGAACAAATCCAAACCCTAAATCGTGGGGAATATTTAGAAGAACTCCAAGAAGCGTATGCAACAAACTTTTGTGTAGGTATAGCAGGATATCCGGAGAAACATTTTGAATCACCAAATTTGGATGCAGATATTGAATATCTTAAGCAAAAAGTGGATAAAGGTGCTGACTATATTGTAACTCAAATGTTTTATGACAATCAAGCTTACTTTACTTTTGTAGAAAAGTGTCGAAGTGCAGGTATTGATATTCCTATCATCCCAGGTTTAAAAATTTTGACACGCGATTTTCATCTCAGGACCATTCCAGCTAATTTTTATGTGGATGTTCCTGAGGCATTGGCAAAACAAATTAAAGGTCAGTCCAAAGAAGATATTGTGCGAGCAGGTAGAGATTGGGCTTTAGCGCAATGCCAAGAATTGGTTGAAGCCAATGTCCCCTGTATTCATTTTTACATTATGTCATCTGGGAAAGAAGTGACAGAAGTTGTTTCGCAATTTTAAGAAAATGGAATCTCACTTATTCATAGCAAAATGTCGCAACGATTGGTCGCACTCTGATTTCAATCTAACGGATTCTCATATTCTCCTTGCTCTCTCAGGTGGTGTGGATTCTATGGTATTGTTTGATGTTTTAAATCAAATGAAAGATGAATTGAATATCAAAGTTTCTTGCGCTCATATCAATCATCATCTTCGGGAAGCATCAGATTTAGATCAAAATTTAGTAGAAAAAATATGTTTAGATCACAAAATTCAACTTTTCACTTTAGCCTTAAATCCTGATCATAAACCAACTGGAGAAAGTGTGGAAGCTTGGGGAAGAAGGAAACGATATACTTTTTTGCAAGAGATACTTCGAGATATTGATGGAGATTGGATCGCGACCGCTCACCATGGAGATGACCAAATCGAAACCATGCTCATGCATTTGAGTCAGGGGGCAGGACCACTTGGATTAAATGGCATTGGGAAAAAACAAGGACAAATTATCCGTCCATTTTTATCTTTTTCAAAGAAAGAAATTTATGCTTATGCAAAGGAAAATCATATAGCCTTCCGAGAAGATGAGACAAATTTAGATTTACATCATCCTCGAAATTATTTGCGCGCAAAAGTAGTAGAACCACTAAAAACGCTTACGCCAGATTTGGTGAGTCAGTTTCAAACTTCTGCTCAACTATTTTCAAAACACAATGAAACCTTAGATTTTTTTATTCAAAATAGCATATCTCAGTTGGATATTGACTGTGATTCAGATTTTGTCATATTGGATAAAAAGTCCTTGGGCAAATTTCCATTATTAGCTCAATCCATGATCATTCGACATTTAGCTCAAAATAATGAGATAATGTGGCGAAAGCATCATTGGGTCGATTTGGAATTGTTTTTGAGTAAGGACAAAACGGGTGCTATTTTAAATTTACCAAATGGAGCACAGATATTGGACAATCGCTTACAGTTGAAAATTCGAATAAAAAAACATATCGCGTTAAATGCAATCGATATTTCTCTTGGCGAGAAAGTTGATAATAAATCATTTTCTGTTCAGATTAAACCATTGGAAACCATTCCAGTCAAAAAACACAATTCAAATTTAGAATTTATTGATGCGAAAGCAATAAAGGGGAAAGCCTTAAAGATTAGGCCTTGGATTTTTGGAGATCGATTTCAACCATTGGGCATGATGGGCACACAAAAAATGAGTGATTTTTTGGGCAAGCGAAAAGTAGATCAATTTGAGAAAGAGACTCAGTGTGTGATGACAGCTGATGATAATATAATTTGGGTTTGTGGACGACAAATCAGCCATAAGGCTCGTATCAAATCATCAACAAAAAAAGCAGTATCCCTACAATTTAATTGGAAATAAAAAATGGAACTTCATGGAAATCAATTAACTGAACTTATCTCAGCAGAAAGAATACAAAACCGTATTGATACTTTAGGTGAGGAAATTTCTGAAAAATTTAAAGGAGAAATTCCCATCCTAATTGGCGTGTTAAATGGAAGTTTTGTTTTTCTCGCTGATTTGATGCGTGCGATTACAATTAATTGTGAAATGGATTTTATCAAAGTACAGAGTTATTCTGGCACTGAATCGACAGGTACTGTACATTTATTAAAAGATGTTTCGGCTGATATCACAAATCGACATGTTATATTAGTAGAAGATATCATTGATTCAGGTTTAACCATAAAGTTTTTGAGAGATAGATTTTTAGCTTCTAACCCAGCCTCACTTAGTGTTGCTTCATTTTTATTGAAGCCAACCATTGCTAATTTAAACTTTAAAATAGATTTTGTAGGGTTTGAAATTCCGCCTGAATTCGTCGTAGGCTATGGGCTGGATTATGACCAAAAATTAAGACATTTGAAAGGAATATACCGTTTGGAACAATAATTGGAACGGATAGTAAAAAATATTTATGAATAAGAACCAACAGACAAATAAGAAAAAATCAAATCGCAACAAATTGCCAAATCCAAAAAAGGGTAAACCCTCCAAAGATCAATTTCAATGGCAAAGAGCCGGAAAAACATCTATGGTTTGGATGGCAATTTTAGCGCTTGCTTTATTTCTATCAGGTCAATTTTCAGACTCATCCCGCGCAGAAATTGAAATTGATTATTTCCAATATCGAGAAATGTTAACGGAAGGTGCGATTGGGGAAGCGACTATTATTGGTCGAGAATTCCATGCAGAACTAAAAGCGCCACAGAGTATTATCACACCAGCGGGAGAGATTCCAAATGTTTCACACATTGTTCTCATGCTTCCTTTTATTGATAGGGAAGTGATGGATGAGTGGGATAAAACAGATATGGAGTATAGTTTTAAAGAAGAGACTTTAGATTGGACAGGCTATTTACTCAATATGTTTCCATGGTTATTATTAATCGGATTCTGGATTTTTATGCTTCGTAGAATGCAAGGTGGCGCTGGTGGTGTTAAAGGTATTTTTAATTTTGGCAAAAGTCGAGCATCTTTGTGGACAACAGAAAAACGGCGGGTGACTTTTAAAGACGTGGCGGGATGTGTTGAAGCAAAAGAAGAATTGAAAGAAGTAATTGATTTTTTGAAGAGTCCGAAACGATTTCAAAAATTAGGGGCTAAAGCGCCAAAAGGAGCTCTATTGGTTGGGGCTCCCGGTACGGGTAAAACTTTACTTGCCCGTGCAATTGCAGGAGAAGCATCTGTGCCTTTTTACAGTTTAAGTGGGGCAGATTTTGTAGAAATGTTTGTTGGGGTTGGGGCATCTCGTGTGCGTGACTTATTTGAACAAGCGAAAAAGAGTGAGCCTTGTATTATTTTTATTGATGAATTGGATGCAGTTGGTCGTCAACGTGGTGCTGGTATTGGGGGTGGACACGATGAAAGAGAGCAGACGCTAAATGCACTTTTAGTCGAAATGGATGGATTTGATAATGAGCAAAATGTGGTTGTAATTGCGGCAACAAATCGTCCAGACGTTTTGGATAAAGCGCTTTTAAGGCCAGGACGTTTTGATAGACAAATTGTGGTTGACGCGCCGGATTTTAAAGGCCGATTGGATATTCTTAAAATACATGTGAAAAAAATTGTCGTTAATCATCGACGGGTAAATTTAGAACTATTGGCAAAAGGAACCCCTGGAATGGTTGGTGCCGATCTTGAAAATATCGTCAATGAAGCGGCGTTGCTTGCTGCGAGGAAGAAGAAAAAATCAGTTGATATGGATGATTTTGAAGATGCAAAAGATAAAGTCATGATGGGTGTCCAGCGACGCAGTATGGTTCTAACTGATGAAGAAAAAGAAGTGACCGCTTATCATGAAGCGGGTCACGCTCTAGTGGCGGCAAAAACTGAGGGAGCGGACCCGGTGCATAAAGTGACCATTATTCCTCGAGGACGTGCACTGGGATTAACCCTACAAGTCCCTATCGATGAAAGACATGGATATACGCGTAAATATATTGAAGGTCGCTTAGGTATTTTGTTGGGTGGCCGTGCGGCAGAAGTTCTCATATTTAATGAAATGACGACGGGCGCTGGGAATGATATTGAGCAAGCAAGTAATATCGCTCGTAAAATGGTGACCGAGTGGGGGATGAGCGATTTGTTAGGCCCTATGACATTTGGGAAAAAGGATGAGGAGATTTTCCTTGGAAGAGAAATTCAATCTCATCGAGATTATAGTGAAGTAACAGCGCGTATGATTGATGAAGAAGTGTCAAGAATCGTTCGAAAGGCGCAGAAACAAGCCCAAACTGTTTTGAAAGATAATGTGGAAATATTGGAAAGAATGGCTAAAGAACTGTTGAAATATGAAACCATATCTTCTGATGATATTGCGAAAATTCTTGAAGGAAAAACACTGACTAGACCTTTGAATGGCACGCCAGTAAAGAAAAAAAAGAGACGAAAGCCTCAAGATAAAAAACCACGTTCAATTAAGCCTAACGAAAAAAAATCTGAGACAGAAAATAATATAAAATCTGAATAATGAACTCCCCGAAAATAGAGGCATTTCATCAATGGTGTGGAAACACGAAACGCCAAACCTTAATCATGGGGATTGTAAATGTCACACCAGATTCATTTAGTGATGGAGGACTATTTTTATCAAGGGATAAAGCCGTTTCTCACGGAATGCAATTAATTCAAGATGGTGCAGATATTTTGGATATTGGGGGAGAAAGCACTCGCCCCAACGCAACGCCAGTTTATTTAGAAGAAGAATTATCTCGGGTCATTCCCGTCATTGAATCTCTTAGAGAAAAAACGGATGGGCTTATTTCAATCGATACGACAAAATCACAAGTAGCGGACAAAGCACTTCAAGCGGGCGCGGATATTGTCAATGATATTTCGGGTCTTACTTTTGATCAAAATATGATGATCACCATAGCAAAATGGAATGTCCCGATTATTATCATGCATATCAAAGGCACGCCTCAAAATATGCAGAAAAATCCTCATTATAAAAATGTGATGGAAGAAATAATTCAATTCCTTTCTGACCGCGTTGATGCCGCTATTACTGCTGGCATTTCACGAGATAAAATTATTTTAGATCCAGGCATTGGATTTGGTAAAACGGTGGACGATAATTTCAAATTATTGAATCACTTAGGGAAAATTTGTGATTTGGGTTTCCCCGTTTTGTTAGGGCCTAGTCGTAAAGCATTTATAGGAGAAACGCTTAATCTGCCGCCGAACCAAAGAGAGGAAGGAACAGCCGCAGCTGTGACTGCTGGGATCCTCAATGGTGCTCGTTTATTTCGCGTTCATGATGTAAAAGCTATGAAGCGTGTCGCCACCATTTCAGATAAAATTACCGAGGCGGCCTAAAATGACATTGTTCAAAATTGGGTTTTTGTCCATTACGATTATTGATGCCATTGATTTACTTTTGGTTTCTTGGATTTTTTATAAAGTGTACCAGTATTTTAAAGACACAAGAGCTGGACAGATGTTAATTGGATTAATTATTTTGCTCATTTCATCTTTTGTTTTTAATACGTTTGGCCTCAGCGCAATGTCTTGGTTAGTGAACCAATTTCAAACAGTTTGGGTTGTGGCCTTCGTTATTTTATTTCAGCCTGAAATTCGAAGATTGCTTATTTATGTAGGCCAAACACGCTTTTTTAGAACGATATTTCGTGTAGGCTCTCCCCGTTCATTGGAAGCGATTGTTGAGGCGTGTTTTCAATTGGTTGAAAAAAAATGGGGCGCATTAATTGTCATCCAAAGAGAAACAGGACTCCGTGCTTACAAAGAATCTGGTGTTTTGATGAAGGCAGAAATATCCGCACCTTTATTGGTTAGTATTTTTAATCCTACTGCTCCTTTGCATGATGGCGCAGTCATTATCCGAAATACCTTAATTGAATCAGCGGGAAGCATTTTGCCCTTAACTGAAAGCACCATGATTGACCCAGAAATGGGAACGCGACATCGAGCCGCCTTAGGTTTAACAGAAGAAGGCGATGCTATCGTTTTGGTCGTTTCTGAAGAAAGAGGAAAAGTAGCTGCTTCAGAAAATGGTCGATTCATCCATTTGGATATGGATGAAATGGCATTGAGACGATATTTAAATGATCGCTTATTTATTTCTTCTGGAGAATAGTTTTTTTGGGTATTAATTTGGCGGACAATAGTCTCGTCCTTCAAGCTGTCTGTTTAAGTTATAGAGTTCACTCCTTAATGAATGTGGTTATAGGGAAAAATAAATTATGAAAAGTATTTTAATAGTTGAATTCAAGGCTTTACAAATAAAAGGAAATAAATAAAGTGAATAATTATCCTGCAACATTAACAATCGAGTACCCGGAAAATGCAAATAGACTTACTGTATTTTTTCGGTTATTTATGGCGATCCCAATTATGGTAATTTTGGGATTATTATCGTACCATGGCTATAATAGCGAACAAGTTCCTGAGGAATCTTATTGGGTAGGAATTCTGGTTGTACCGACTCTTTTAATGATTGTTTTTCGAAGAAAATATCCCAGATGGTGGTTTGATTGGAATGTGCAACTCACAAAATTTTCTATCCGAGTTGCATCTTATATATTATTATTGCGCCATGAGTATCCTTCTACAGATGAAGAACAAGCTGTCCATGTGCAAATTGATTATCCGGATGTAGAGAAAGATTTAAATCGTTGGCTACCTCTTATTAAATGGTTATTTATTCTTCCTCATATTTTTGTACTTTGTTTTATTATGATTGGGGTTTTGTTATGTACCATTCTTGCTTGGTTTATTGTTTTGGTTTCCGGGAAATACCCCAAAAGCATGTTTGATTTTGTAGTAGGAAGTTTGAGGTGGACTTTGAGGGTACAAGCGTATGCATTATTATTAATTACCGATCAATATCCACCATTCAGTCTAAGCGAATGAAGCGTCAATTCATTGGAGTTGGTGTGGGCATTGGCACCAGTATTGGTATCACAATTGGATCGGTCGTTGGTTCAATCAAGGGAGATGTGGGTTTTTGGATTTTGATGGGTGTAGCATTTGGGCCATCATTTGGAGTTATAGCTGCAATTATTTATGGTAATTTGAAAAATGAAGATTAAAAATTGGAATTAAGATGGTAGTTAATAGGTGGCTGATATTATTTATCCTGGTAAATATGGCAAATGGTAATACAATACCAAATGGATTTGGACTCCACCGCAGTGGCAAATATGGTTGCGATAGAATACGATGCGGGGATGTACCTTTATCGAATTACTGCCCTCCAACAAAACGGCGGACAAGCTGGAGATTATACTTCGGTTAAAAAGATGGTTTTGTTGAAATAAACCTAATAGCAATCAATCTAAAAAAGGGATGGCTTTGCTGTCCCTTTTTATAGGGTAAAACATAATGTATATGCCTAAAGCTTTCGCAAGGTAGAAGATATAATTGTGAATTGTTTTTATTCCTCATTTTTCAATTATCAATTATCCAATATCCATTCTAAATTAGAGGATGAATATCAGTGATTTAAAAGAGCAATTTCAAGCCTCCGAAACAAAATATAAAGAACTTCGGGGGTATCTTTGACTTAGATGTAAATCGTCAGAAAATAGCATCGCTAAAGAAAAAATCTGTGGCACCAGATTTTTGGAATAATAATCAAAAAGCATCACTTATATTAAAACAGAT
>JABHGY010000105.1 GCA_018671775.1 Fidelibacterota bacterium | reverse complement strand
CTATAGCACCTTGTTTTACCCAGTGGATCATTTCTTTAGCCCAATTTTAATTTTGAGGCTCATCTTCATTCTGTTTCGTTTTCCACCTGCGATGAAACCAAAAATATTGTTCAGGGTATTGACGAATTTTATTTTCCAATATTTGTGTAAAGGATTGGGTAATTTCTTTAATATTTCTTCCATTTGGAACCGGTTCAAATGTAATGTGATATTGATTGTAACCCGTTTTTACGCAGGAAGAAAAAATCATGGGCGAGCCAGTTTTTAGGTGAAACCGTGCCGCTCCTTTTGTTGTTGAAGCAGGAATATTAAAAAAGTCGACAAAAATGCCATTACCTTTCGCATCTTGATCACTGACTAAGGCAAGGATTTTATTGTCTTCTAAGATTTCATACATTTTATCTAATGAATCTTTTCGGAAAATCTGTCCCACATTATTTGCCCCACGTTGTTCAAAAAAGAATTGATTCGCGCCCAAATTTCGTTGTTTTTGTGCCACACCCCATAATGGATATCCCATTCTGCCCAACCAAGCACCTAATAATTCCCAAGAACCAAAATGTCCTGTAATAAGAACGATCCCCTTTCCTTTTTGGAGCGCATCATCAAGAAGTGATTTGCCTGAAATACTATAATTAATTTTTTGGAAAACTTGAGGGAAAGACATAAAAACAATAAAATTCTCTAAGAAAAAACGATAAGTTCCTTTTAAAATATCAAAATGCCATTTACTATTTTTTTTGGGGAAAGCATGTTTAATATTTGCTAAAGCCGCATCTTTCCTTTTAGTGATAAAATTGAATCCCAAAGAAGCCATCCCATCGCTTAATTTTTGACGCATGGATTGGGAGAGCCCGCGAAGCCATCTAGCACATCCTTTTAACAAGAAATAAGAAATTTTTTCAATAGCTTTCATTTATTGTATAGATTTTGATAGGGAGAATTTCTATAGGATCTTTCGAGGAAATAAGATTTTTTTCAGAATAAGTTAAGGCGTGCAATTAAATGAATTCAAAGCTGGAAACAATCCATTATTCTTCCGAATTTCAGGTCTGATGCGCGTATCATTATTTATCATTACTTTCATTTTGTCCTTATTAAATGCTGATGGTGTTTATCGTGTTCCCATTCACGATACCATTGACTTAGGGCTTCCACCTTTCATTGAGCGTTCCATTGCTGAAGCAGAAGCGAATCAAGCATCCGTCATTATTTTTGATATCAATACTTTTGGTGGTCGTGTTGATGCGGCTACCCAAATGAAGGATGCCATTTTAAACTCAAAAGTACCTACAATTGCTTTTATCAATAAGCGAGCCATTTCTGCTGGGGCACTTATTTCTCTTTCTTGTGAAAAAATTTATATGTCTGGTGGTGGCACCATTGGGGCGGCCACAGCTGTTGACATGCAAGGGAAGAAGGGTTCGGAAAAAGTTATTTCTTATATGCGAGAAGAAATGGCTTCTACAGCAGAACGACGTGGAAAAAATACAACCATTGCCAAAGGGATGGTTGATGAAGAATTGAGTTTTACCCACCTTGTTATAGATGGAGATTCTATTGAAGTCACAGATTTAGAAGGACGAAAAGAAGGGAAGCTAATTACTTTAACCACCCAGTTGGCGTTAAAATACAAAATTGCAGATGGAACAGCAGATACATTTGAGGCCCTCTTAGATTCATTAGGATATTTAAACGAAGATCTTCAAGAGACAAATGAAAATTGGTCTGAAGCTTTCGTTCGATTTTTGACGAACCCCATTGTGGCATCTTTGCTCACAACTTTTGGTTTTCTTGGAATATTATTTGAATTAAAAAGTCCAGGTTGGGGTATCCCTGGAAGTATAGGTCTTACCTGTCTCGTCTTATCCTTAAGTGCATCCTATATTGCTAAATTGGCAACAATGAGCGATTTTTTGATTATTGCTTTGGGGGTAAGTCTTTTAGCGCTTGAAGCGTTAGTTATCCCCGGTTTTGGAATTGTGGGCTTTGCCGGAATTTTAGTTCTTCTTTGGGGCTTTTGGGAATTATTGCTCCCCGATGTGCCCGTGGATGGAGATATTGTCGCACAAGCAACCACAGGCTTAACCATTGGTATTATTGGCGGTATCGTTGGGCTTATCCTTTTATTTCGATTTATTATCAAAACAAAATTTTGGGAAACACTCACATCGCCTGGAGTACAAAGCAAAGAAGCGGGGTACTCAACGACCTTAGGCTTGGAAGGTTCTGTAGGGAAAGAAGGAATTGCAGAGACAGATTTACATCCATCTGGCTGGGTTCTATTAGATGGACAAAAAATATTTGTTGTAAGTGAAGGTGAATTTATTGATAAAGGGCAGGCGGTAATAGTTCTATCTGTTGATGGAAATCGCGTCCTGGTTCGAACATTAAAACAAGATAGGAGTTAATTATGCCAGTTGCATCCACATTTTTACTAGTTCTGATTGTATTTTCGGTTCTACTCATTTTTTACTTTGTCCCCGTTGGTTTATGGATTCAAGCTGTTGTTTCCTTGGGATTAGGTCGAATTGGGATTGTAGATTTAATCCGAATGCGATTGAGGAAGATATCGCCTCGTTTGGTAACGGACGGTGTCATTAATTTACATAAATCTGGCCTCACCAGCATAACGACAGATATGTTGGAAACACATTATTTAGCAGGTGGAAATGTTGAGAATATTGTTTCCGCACTTATTGCATCCAGCAAAGCCAATATCCAGCTTCCATTTGAAACCGCAACAGCAATTGATTTGGCGGGGCGAGATGTAAAATCTGCAGTGCAGACCAGTGTTTATCCAAAAGTCATTAATGCACCGGTAGAGGGATTTCTTGCTGCCGTCGCAAAAGATGGTATCGAGCTAAAGGCCCGCGCTCGCGTTACGGTTAGAACAAACATCGCAGGATTAGTGGGTGGTGCCACCGATGAAACCATTATCGCCCGAGTTGGGGAAGGGATTGTGAGTGCGATTGGTTCATCTATGACCTATTCAAATGTTTTAGAAAATCCAGATGCCATTTCAAAAGCCGTATTATCAAAAGGTTTGGACGCAGGGACCGCTTATGAAATTTTATCCATTGATATTGCAGATTTGGATGTGGGAAAAAATATCGGCGCAAGTTTGCAGGCAGATCAAGCTGAAGCTGATTTACGTGTGGCTCAAGCCAAGGCGGAAACCCGTCGCGCAATGGCTGTGGCAGAAGTGCAAGAAATGAAAGCACGTACGCAAGAAATGAAAGCCAAAGTGGTAGAAGCAGAAGCAGAAGTGCCTAAAGCAATGTCACAAGCTTTTCGAGATGGGAATTTGGGTATTTTTGATTATTATAATATGCACAATATTAAAGCCGATACCGAAATGCGAAGCTCAATTTCTGAAGTTTCAATAGATGAGAAACCCAAGAGAGACGACAAATAATTGAGCATGGAAAATGTAGGATATTGGCTCTTTTTGTTAATTATGTATTTGCTAAGCGGATACAAAAAAAAGAAAAAACAAGAAGAAGCACGTAGACAAATTGAATCTGAGGATGGGTGGGAAGATGATTCGTCCTCATTTACGCCTCAGATTCAAAAATGGTTCAAGGCACAAGGCTGGTTAGGTGAAGAGAAGCCTATAATAGAGAACAATCCAGATCAGCCACCTATTGAGCCAATCATTGAGGAAATGGATGAATCTATTGATTCTGTCTTTACGCCACAGGAAGGGTTTGAAGATAACATCCATTCTTCAAATATATCGAAAGAGAAATTTATTCCAAAGAGGAAAGAAGAAACTCGATTTATAGATTCATTTTTCAAAAATAAAAGACAAATACAACAAGCATTTATCCTTAAAGAAATATTGGATAAGCCTAGAGCTCATCGGAAAGCTATTCGTTAAAGTTTAAAAGATTTGATTAAAGACTTCTAAAGTATTTTTTTTCAAATCTTCTTCTGAAGCATTATTTAAAATAATGAAATCGGCCATATGAATTTTATCTTCTTCTGTCCATTGCAATTTCATTCGTTTCATAAATTCGTCACGGCTTAAGCCACCTCGTTCCATTACGCGGGAGACGCGCAATTTCAGATGAGAAGAGACCACCACAATATAATCCATATGTGTATTAGCACCAGATTCATAGATTAAAGCCGCATCAAGTACAAACACTTTATGAATGTTATCGTTAGCTATTTTTTCAAATTGTGAATCAATTTCATCAAAAACGTAAGGATGGATAAGTGTATTTAATCGTGATTGATGATCCTCATCTTGAAAGGCAATTTTTGCAAGTTTTTTTTTATCAATTTTGTTTTCAGCGTTAAGAATGTCCGTTCCAAATTCTGCAATAATTTCATATTGAGTGGTTGCGTTTGTATCTAATATTTTTTTTGCTTCAAAATCTGCATCAAAAATATAGGCACCCAATTCCTTAAAGTATTGGCTGACCAAACTTTTTCCCGAACCAATTCCACCTGTGAGTCCAATTTTTATCATTTTGTTACCGTAAGACTCCTAAAATTCTATTTGTAATCTCGGAAATCTCACCAATGCCATCCACCTCTTTTAATAAATTTTTATTTTTATAGAAATCTATAAGTGGTGCAGTTTGTTCCCAATATATTTTTTGACGATGTTGAATGATTTCTTTTGTATCATCAGATCGCCCTGAATCTTGCCCTCTTTTTACAAGGCGATTAACCAACTCATCCTCATTGGCCGTAAGACTGATTGCAAAATCTAAGGTCTGCTTGAGGTCCAATAATATTTTATCCAAGCCATTTGCTTGCGCCAGTGTTCGAGGGAAGCCATCCAATAAGAAGCCGTTACCACAATCTTCTTGTTCCAATCTGTGGGCCATCATTTTCAAGAGGACTGAATCAGGCACAAGGTGCCCAGATTCAATATATTCTCTAGCTTGTTTCCCAACGAGAGATTTACTTTTCATTTCAGATCGTAAAATATCTCCCGTAGATAAATGAACAATATCGTAGTGTTTTTCGATACGTTTTGCCTGCGTACCTTTTCCAACACCGGGAGGTCCCATAAATAACAATCTCATCCAAAACTCCTAAATTAATAATCCTGCAATTGTCGCGGTAAGCCAAGAAGCGATAGCCCCACCAAACATAGCTTTTAAGCCAACTTTAGCTAAATCACTTTTTCGTTTTGGAGAAAGTGCGCTCAATCCACCAATCTGTATTCCAATGGAACTAAAATTAGCGAAACCACATAAAGCATATGTTGAAATAATAATAGCACGTTCAGAGATAACCCCATCGTTGATATAGCCACCTAAAGTTCCAAAAGCAACAAATTCATTCAAAGAAATTTTTATCCCTAAAAGATTCCCAACAGCACCGGCATCTTGCCATGGAACACCCATCAAAAAAGCAAGCGGTGCAAATAGGGTTCCAAATAAAGTTTGAAGGGATCCTGGAATATATCCAATAAATTCCCCCTTAGCTGGAGAGAGCCCAGCGGAGAGATATTGGATATATTCTCCTTTTAGTAAACGCCCATCAATTAACCCATCTGCCCAATTTAAAGTTAAATCTAAAACTGCTATTAAGGCAATGAAGCCAATAAGCATAGCGCCCACATTTACCGCAAGTTTCATCCCATCTGTAATGCCATTTGAAGCCGCCTCAATCACATTCGAGCCTACTTCAATTTTTGGCAAAGCCGCATCTCCCGCTGTTTGTGAATGTTCTAACTCGGGGTAAATAATTTTCCCAATCACCAAAGCAGCTGGAGCAGACATGACACTTGCCGCGACAAGGTGTCCAGCGGGGACACCCATTGAAATATAACCGGCTAAAACGCCCCCTGCGATGGTTGCAAACCCCCCTACCATAATGGTAAGAAGTTCTGATTTTGTCATTTGATTTAAAAAAGGTTTTATCAACAATGGAGCTTCAGTTTGTCCCACAAATATGTTTGCGCTGCAGGATAAAGTTTCTGCGCCACTGGTTCCAATGCTCCACTTCATGAAACGACTGATAGATTCAATCACTTTTTGCATGATGCCAAAATAATAGAGCACACTCATAAAGCCACCAAAAAAGATAATCGTTGGGAGGACTTTAAAGGCAAATTGAAATCCAAATCCAGGCCAAGCAGATTGAGGGGAGGTAAAGAAATATTTAGATTTCGTCAAATTGCCAAAAAGAAATTCAGCCCCATAATCAGATAGACTGAGAAAAAATGCAATTTTTTCACTAAAAGATTTAAAAATAATTTGTCCCGATAGATTATTGGCAATCATAAAACTGATACTTGTAATAACAATAAGGGCATTAAGATAACGTTGATATTTTTGTAAGTATTTTGTCCAATTATTGAGTAAAGTGATTAGAAATAATCCAATCAATAAAGGCGTTAATAAAGAAGGCATTAAACTTAAACCGTACCCAATAGCGCTAGACCCTAAAGCTAAAATAACAATACTTTGAATGCCACCACCGAGCTTTTGGTCATCAGCTTGGAGCAAATACGTAATGAGGAGTAAACCAAGAATACCCATACCCAAAAAACTCAAATAATCATTTCGTAAAATAATAAGGGCAAAAACAAATTGAAGTCCTAATCCCCAAATAATGGGTTTGAGTTTAATTTGTTTAAAATGATAAGACATTGAAGCCGCAAAACCTAAGAGTGCAATCAAGCCTAATAAACTAACAAAATTCATCAGATTTCCTTAACTGTTTCATAGCAATTACGACATCGGGCTTCATAAACATCGGTTTCTCCTACAAGAACTTGTTCTGCGCTTGCGATTAACCTTTGAGAATAACTAGCGGGATTTCCACACTGGACGCAAATGGCTCGAAATTTATCTAAATATTCCGCTTCACACATAATTTTGGGCATGGGCCCAAAGGGTTTCCCTAAATAGTCCGTATCTAAACCTGCAACAATTACACGTTTTTTTTGGGAAGCTAAGGTTTGGCAGACAGAAATTAAATCATCATCAAAAAATTGAGCCTCATCAATGCCCACCACTTCTGCATCTTTTGCAAGTTTTAAAATTTCACTGGCAGAATCAATTAAGACAGAGTGCATTTTAAGTTGGTTGTGTGAGACAATATGTTCCTTACTGTATCGATTATCAATTTTTGGTTTATAGATAGCCAATTTCATTTTTGCAATTTCTGCTCGTTTTAATCTACGAATAAGTTCTTCCGTTTTTCCACTGAACATACTTCCGCAAATAACTTCAATCCAACCAGAATTTTTAGGTGTGAGTGTCATCGTTCCATTATCCTTTTAGTAAACTTTGGTCGAAAGCATCTGGTAGCAGCGATTTACTTGATGTCTCACGAAGCATTTTTTGATTATCACAAATATATATTGGAATGTCACCACATAAATCCCAAATCACTTGCCGACAAGCACCACAGGGTGTCCCTCCATTTTCCGTAGAAACTGCAAGTGCTTTTATTGGGAACAAATCTTCAGAAATAGCCGAGAACAATGCCACTCTTTCTGCGCAACAAGTCAAACTATAGCTACTAGATTCAACATTGCATCCGCCAATTATTTTTCCGGAATGACTTTCCACAGCAGCGCCTACGTGATAATTAGAGTAAGGCGCGTGGGCTTTATTTCTCATTGAAATTGCTTTTTGTATGAGTAAAGTGTTCATTCTGTATCCTAGAAATTATTCTATTTTGAAGGTACGAAACAATTTTTGTGTGCCAATTCCAACAATAAATCCACCAATATGAGCAAACCATGCAACGCCCCCCGTTAAATCTGCGCCCAAACTCTCGAGGCCACTACTTAATTGCATCAAAAACCAAACGCCTAAAACGATTTGTGCTGGAACTACAATCGTCGTGATAAATATAAAAAACACAAAAACATGAACTCGTGCTTTTGGATATAAAACCATATACGCTCCTAAAACACCGGCAATGGCGCCACTGGCTCCAACCATGGGAATTAGAGAAGACGTATCCATCAAAACTTGTCCTAATGCAGCGCCAACGCCACACGTTAAATAAAAAAGGAAATACCTTACGTGGCCAAGTAAGCTTTCAATATTGTCTCCAAATATCCACAAGAACCACATGTTTCCAATCAAGTGCATAAAACCGCCATGCATAAACATAGATGAAAATATATTTAATATATTAAACTGAGCCGGAACGAGTCCATAAGATAAAATCAAAGATCGTCCAACAGCAGGATCCGTAAGCTCAAGATTCGTTTGAAAAAGAAAAATGAGGACGTTGAGCCCAATAATTCCATAGGTCACAAAGGGAGTGAGAATGGTTGGATTATCGTCTTTATAGGGAAATAGCATTAATCAACCACGAGAAAAGGAATAGTTTTTGTCATTGTATTTCCCACGCGATCTGTTGCTGAGATTGTAATATTATGGGCGCCAATTGTTAAAAGTGTGGGTAAAATATATGAGATTTCTTTTTTCACAGGTTGATAAGCAAATAGAACCGATTTATCATTTACTTTCAGGCTAAGCGTTTTTTCATTTCCATCAATACCGGAGATGGCGTCCTTTATCTGAATGCGGATAATATCTAAATCCTCAGCTTGATAATGTCCCCCTTTTGCAGGAAACGAAGAGCCGATAACTGGCGAGCTCAAATCTTGAATGACCGTAATGGCGTTACACTGCCTTAAACTTGTAGATAAAACACGTTTATTTCGGTCATTTTTTGTCGGTAAGAAAGTCCACTCTTCCTCTTTTTGATTGTATTGATATATTGCCATTTTGGAGTGCAGAGCATATTTTTTATCATAGCGAATGGCAACTTTAAAGGAATCTTTAAAAGCAATTTCATAGGGTTGCAATTGGTAAACAGGTGAAAGTTGAAAACCACCTTGGATAGGAGCACTCTTTTTTACGCGTTCAATCCAAAAAGCGACAGAACGGTAAACGGTGTTTTTGTTGGTAATGATTGCACAATTTTTATCTTGGGAAAGAATACGCGTTGTATGATTAGGCTCAGCCACGCCAAACTGAGAAGCAAATCGTACGTCTCTTGTTTGTCCATTTTTTTGAAAGGAGACATCAATGAATTTCACGTCAAGAAAGTTTTTTGGAGGGATGACTTCACTTAAATAAACATTGGGTTGGATTTGTTTTACCGGATAAACCTTAAACGTATTATCGTTTGCTAATTTTAGTTGAACACTTGCTTCAGTAAATCGACCTGTTTCTATTTGAAGTAGTACGCCAAAATCTGTGTGAGATATTTTTAAATCTGGATGCAGGGAAATCATATCTGCAAGAGGAACACCCTCTTGCCAATGAACGGGTGTTGCCATACTGTTTGCTGTGTTTTTACAAATGAATTGAATAATACGGTTTTTTATATTTTCAATAGCAACGGTAACATGAAGTTCTTTCCCCACTCGTTCCTGATGAACGAGTTCGAGTTTTTGATCTGCGTAGCCATAAAGCGTGAAGGAGTATAAGGTTGCCTCTTTGATTGGGAAAGCACCACTTTTAGGCGAGATTGCAAAGGTAATTACTTTTTCGTTTCTAAAGATTGGCTCTACTTTTACTTTGGAAGGAAATGCCATTGCCACCATGCCTTTGGCAACAGCTTGATTTCCTGCTACATCCCAAACACGAATTTCTATCGAATGAAGCCCTGGGGATAAGCGCATTACGCCAGAATTGTCACTGCGATGAATTGATAATTTATCCTGCCCGGAAATACGATACAGATTTTGATAATCGCCCATGTTCTGACGATAAAGTGTGGGCTGAAGCAATGTAATAGCCCGGGCAGTTTGATTGTATGGGATTTTATCATATTGGATAGAGAAGGAAAGCTGATTGTCCACCCAAAGTTCAGCTTTATAAATTTGATAACGATTAGAAGCACCCTCTCTTTTGTCTATCATTTTTATTGAGATGCCGACCTCCCCAAAAACACTCAATGTATCTGGAAATAGATAGATACCATTTCGATCTCGAAAAAGAGGGAAGGATTGAGTGATTGAGCTGGCATTAATGGAGGCTTCTTGAGAAAGCGGGGTGAGAGCAATTTCTTTTAAGATTGGTGTAACACGATCGGGTAAGGAAAAACCACTACTTAATGGATTAAGAGGTTCATCCGAACTATTTCGATATTCAAAGTGTAAATGTGGCCCAAATGAATTTCCCGTATTTCCAGAATATCCAATAATATCTCCTTTTTTTACGGGAAATTCAGATTTAGAAAAATAACTATTCACGAAATAACTTTTGTTTTTTATTTTGTTCAGATCCCATACTTTTTCTAAAAGAGGTGAAAATGATTTTAAATGAGCGTACAGGGCTGTTTCACCAGAATTGGTTTTTAGGTATAGCGCCTTTCCAAATCCAGAAAAATTTGAAACTATTCTAGAAATATAACCATCATCCACTGCAAAAACAGGATAGCCGGTTGTTTCATTTGTTTTGATGTCTATACCCATATGGAAATGGTCTCCTCGATTTTCACCAAAATTGGATGAGAAAGATCGACTGGCTGATGTAGGCCATTCCAATCCTTGCCCAAAAACGAAGGAGAAGAGGGTGAGATATAGGAAAAATCTATTCATTGAAATAATATGAAGGTGTCAATTTATTGAAGAAGTAAGTCAGGTTCAATTGATAATGATTTGCTCATTTCTTTTCTGTAAATTAATCATACCCTTAAAATAAAAATGGAGATAAAATGAATATACGTAAAATTATTTTTTCACTCATGGT
>JABHGY010000104.1 GCA_018671775.1 Fidelibacterota bacterium | reverse complement strand
GCTGGGGGCGATTGGCATTATAAAGATGAATTGATTTCTATAAATGGAATTGGCATGGACGCACGGGCAAACATTAATCACTGGACAATAGAAGCGCGTTATATTCAAATGGGGTTATTTGGGAATATATCCCAAGACTTAATGGACTTTTCGCCCAACCAATCTTTTCCCTATCTTGATGGCTCGAAAGATGCCAGTGGATACTGGTCTGAATATGCCACTACAAAAATTGTGTATCATCAAGATGCTTTCACTTTCGAAATGGGCAAATATGATCGTCATTGGGGTTTTGGAAAAAGAGCTATTCATATTTCAAACAAAGCACCTTCCTATCCACAATTCGGATTTAGATGGAAGATTAAGGACAATCTGAAACTCACGTATTTCCATGGTTTTTTAAAAAGTAATATCCCTGATTCAAGTCTTGCTATTTATTATCAAAATCAATTTAGTAAGCGCTCACTCAATGTGAGTCGAAATATAGCAGCACATCAATTGGAATGGACACCCTTCCCTAAATGGACAATAAGTTTCAATGAATCTGTTATTTATGCCGTCCGTGGATTTGATGTCCATTACCTCTTAGGGATTATTCCTTTATATCAAATTGAAAATTATCTAGGAGATACCGACAATGTTCAATTAGGGTGTGATATAAAATACCAATTTTTATCAAACACGCAATTGTATTTAAGTTTTTACATGGATGAATTAACACCTGAATGGCTTTTCAAAAAAAATAACCATAATTGGTTTGCATGGCAATTTGGCATCCATGCTAAAAATATTTTATCGAACGAAGACCAATTTAGAGCCGAATATAATTGGACAGATCATCGTATTTATAAACATAGATTTGCTGTTAATGACTTTTATAGTCATGATGAAGCTTTAGGATTCTGGGCTGGACCTCATGCTGAGGAATTTCTTTTGAACTATGAAATAGACATGAATAACTATCATTTTATTTCTACATTCTCTCATGTTAAACGCGGCCAGGTAACTCAAGAAATGTTAGAAGACAGCTATAAATCTATTTACTATGAAAGATATACCGGAACGATTCCCTTTGAATCACGGATCTCTTTGTCGAGTCAGGTGGTTCGATCTTTTTGGAACGATAAAGCGTCAGCTTATCTTGGGCTACAATGGATAGACTGGAAAAATGCGGGCTTTAACCCCGCTGAACCCTCATTAGATGATGTTCAAGATATTTCTAAATTTTCGATCAATGTGGGACTGACAGTCTCAAACCAATTTTTATTTGATTAGACTTGACCCAAGCGTTCTTGACGATAGGTATTATTTTGTATATTTTCCCACCAATTTTGGTTCTCTAAATACCATTTTATAGTTTTTTGAATCCCAGTTTCAAAACTCTCTTTGGGCTTCCAATCTAATTTCTTTTCAATCTTACTTGCATCAATGGCATAACGAAAATCATGTCCAGGGCGATCCGAAACAAACGTAATTTTCTCGGCATAGGATTTACCTGTTTTTGATGGAATTTCCTTATCTAAAATCTTGCAAATACTTTCAACAATTTTGATATTTGTAATCTCATTATTTCCCCCAATATTATAAGTCTCACCTAATTGTCCCCTATCAATAACGGCTTGAATCGCCTGACAATGGTCGCGAACATATAACCAATCACGCACATTCATTCCTGTGCCATAAACGGGGAGATTCTTTCCTGCTAAGGCGTTGACAAGCATTAATGGAATCAGCTTCTCCGGAAATTGATATGGACCATAATTATTGGAACAATTGGTAATCATCACGGGAAAATTATAGGTGCGAAACCAAGCCCGCGCCAAATGATCTGAACTCGCTTTTGATGCAGAATAAGGTGAACTGGGATCGTATGGCGTGCTTTCTAAAAACTTTCCTGTATCTCCTAAGCTTCCATAAACTTCGTCTGTAGAAACGTGAATAAATCTGAAATTACTTTTTTGAGAAGACTTTATCCATTGACTAGATTCATGCAATAAATTGAGCGTGCCCACCACATTCGTTTGGATAAATTCGGCAGGACCGTCAATAGAGCGATCCACGTGGCTTTCTGCGGCAAAATGAACAATCACATCTGGACTATATTTTTCTAATATATCTTGAATCGTTCTTTGATCACAAATATCACCTTTAATGAATTTGTATTTATTGTCGTTCTCAATAGAAGCTAGATTCTCATGGTTTCCCGCGTAAGTCATTTTGTCCAAGTTAATGACTCGATTTGCTAACTTATTTTCAAATAAATGATGGACAAAGTTGGAGCCAATAAAACCACAACCACCTGTCACGAAATATGTTTTCATTCAATCTCCAATCTTGGGTAAATAGTCAGGATTTACTTCGTCTAATAATGGCAAACTAGTGTCTTTTTCAGAAATGATTGCATCCAAGATATGCCAATCAATGGCTAAAGATGTATCGTTCCATTTAATGCCATGCTCATCTTCTGGATGATAGTAATCCGTGCATTTATATTGTATAATGGCAGTATCAGATAATACAGAGTAACCATGAGCAAATCCTTCTGGCACAAACATCATTTCTTTTTTATCTGAACTCAAGCGATAGCTCACATATTTTCCGAATGTATCTGAACCGCGTCTAATATCAACGGCCACATCTAAAATTTCACCTTGAATACACCGAATGAGTTTTCCTTGTGGGTGCTTGAGTTGATAGTGTAATCCTCTTAAAACATTTTTCTCTGAAAAAGCTTCATTGTCTTGGGCAAAGGTTAAATCTAAATCGTATTGTTTAAATAAATCTTGACGAAATGATTCTAAAAAATAGCCACGATTATCTTGATGAACGATGGGCTTAATGACAAGAACATCAGCAATACTTTGTGCTTCAACTATCATTCTTTACGTTTCCTTTTCGTCCAACATTCTCATATTGAAACCCTAAACGATTTAAGTCCTTAATGGGTAAAATATTTCGTGTATCCAAAATAACAGGCATATTCATCAGTGCTTTCATTTGTTCTAAATCAATCCCTCTAAATTCTCGCCATTCAGTTAAAATGACTGTTCCGTCTGTATCTTTTACCGCTTCTTCCCAGTTTTTACAGTAAACAACAGATGGAAATAACTTTGACATATTATTATTTGCAATGGGATCGTATGCTTTGACTTTTGCTCCGCCATCTAATAAAGCTTGAATCATATCAATGGCAGAGGAATCTCTAATATCATCTGTTTCAGATTTAAAGGCTAATCCCAAAATGGCAATAGTTTTCCCAGAAATATTCCCGGAAAAGAACCCTTTGATTTTTTCAACCATTCTTTCTTTTTGGGCTTGATTTGCTTCAATGGCTCCTTCTACCGTTCGTAATTGTATGCCTTTTTTTCGTGCTAAATTTGCCAGTGCTTTTGTGTCCTTTGGAAAACAAGAGCCACCAAAACCTGGGCCTGGATGTAAAAATTTTGGACTAATTCGCCCATCGCTTCCCATGGCTTTTGCCACTTCATGGATATCTGCATCCACCTCATCACAAAGATTTGCAATCTCATTGATATAGCTAATTTTCAGAGCCAAAAATGCATTGCTTGCATATTTAATCATTTCTGCTGTTTGAATGCTCGTTTGAATCATAGGTGTTTCATTAATAAATAAAGGACGATAGACATCTTGCATGATTTTGAGAGCCTTCTCTGAATTTGTTCCCAGTACAACCCGATCTGGCCAAAGGAAATCTTTCACCGCAGACCCTTCCCGTAAAAACTCAGGATTGGAGACATAATCAAATGCCTTATCTTCTCCTTTATCTTTTTGAATAATATCTATAATTTTTTTGCCCGTTCCAATGGGGACAGTACTTTTAGTGCAAATCACTTTATAGTGATTGAGATTTTTCCCAATCATTTCTGCCACTTTAAAAATCGCGGTAAGATCCGCATCTCCATCATCACCTTGTGGTGTGCCAACTGCAATAAAAACCACATCCGCCTCTTGTATCGCTTTATCCACATTTGTGGTAAAAGACAATCTTCCTGCTTGGACATTTCGTTTCACCAAATCGCCCAATCCTGGTTCATAAATTGGAATTTCACCTTTTTGAAGTTGAGCTATTTTATCTTTTGCAATATCTGCACAAACGACCTGATGTCCAAAGTCACTCACTCCTGCTCCTGAAACCAAACCAACATACCCGGTTCCAATAAATGTAATCTGTTTCATTTAAATATATTCTCCTCTAATTCCTTCATAAACTCTATTTATAAAAACCCTAATCTTCGTCTTATTATCCACTCAATTGTGAGTAAAAAGATGATAAAAACTAATATATATATATTTTCATTCAGAACAAAAAAATTTGTTTTCTGCACTGACTCACTTACAGGGGATATCTGTTCAAAAATTTTATTTCTATCTTCCCAATCATAATATTCTCCACCAGTCTTGTCAGCCAAAGTAAGTAATACTTTTTTATTCAAAAAGACATGATTTAATTCAATACGACTCTCTTGAACCGTATAAGAACCTTCGCCTACTTTTTGGCTCACCCCATCTTTTTCTAATAATATATCATATGCAAAATTGCCCGAAGTAGATGTCCAATATTTTCCATGAAATTGCTTAGTCTTTATATCATAAGATAAAGATTGATCTTCAATCCATTCACCATTTTGATAGAGTCGAATCTGACCTTGAAATGTATCATATCTCTCATCGCCACCCATGCCCGTTACGATGACTTCCTCTCCTTGTTGATATGATTTTTTATCCATACGGAAAAAATATTCTTGATCGCCACCTGTTTTCATCAACCAAGAAAACACACCATTCCAAAGGCTTGAAAACATCTCAGATCGATCCGTGCTTAGTAATTTATAATGTAATTGATACAAATCTGGGCTTGTCCAAATACCGTAACGCAAACCTTTGCTTTCGCCTAAACTTAAAATGGGGATAGAGAGAGATGGTAGTTTATATTGAGCGATTACCATTTGATTCTTTCCATTGATTTCAAGTCCAGAAACCAGGGGAGGCCAATCTCGTTCGTTCATTTCCATAAAGCGTTGATAATCAAAAGGGAAAATAGAATGAAGAGTATCTGTAAATGTCCATTTATTTTTACGCCCTTCTTCAAGAAAATGGGTATAAGACTTTACATTCATTAGTGGCTTAATAAGATTGAATGTTTTTTCGGATGTTTCAGGTCCAGAAATAAATAATAGTGCTGATTTTTGAGAAATAATTTTCTTCGCTAAAATGCTTGATAAGCTTTTCCATGCACCTACATTTTCAGAAATCGGATGGTTATCTAAAATAATTAAATCATACGATTTTTTCCAAAAATCTTTCAATAAAGGAGAAAAATTATTTCGCGTATAAACAAAATGATCTAATTCAAATCGTTTATTTTTTTGTAAAATATCTTTAATGGGCCCTGTATTATAATTAGGCGCACCCGTTAAAATCGCAATATGGTATTTTGATTTTAAGACTTTCAAATTCATAGATTGACGATTATTGAGGATATTAATCTCATCTTCTAGGGCGGATACTTTCACATGATAAGTCAAATTACCTAACGCGGACGGTTTTACTCGAAATGAGATTTTCTGCTGACTTCCTTCTCCACCAATCATAATGACTTTGGAACCCACCAGTTTCTTTGCTTGATATAAGGTAACATCAACCCGTTCTTTCAAATTGCCGAAACTGCTAATGACGATATCCATTTTTACTTCTTCGTCAATAATCGCAACAGGCGGAAAGTCCATGGATTCAATAGAAAGATCAACCATCGGTGTTGCCTCTCCCACACCAATACAATAAATAGATGTATTTATTTCATCCGTCAATTGTAAAGGGTCTATTCCTTGGGTTGCCTGACCGTCAGAAATTATGATTGCACCAGCATTAAGACCGCTCGCTTCGTTTTCTTTGATCTGCTTAATGACTAGACCTAAATCAGTAGAACTTCTCCCATGAGGAGATTTCATTTTTTCTACATCATCATAAATTGTATTTGAAAAATAGTGAATTTCTAGATCTGGATTCTCTTGATGAAATTGTTTACTCATCTTTTCGAGTGAACGTTCTAAAGCTAATTTTGTGGGATTTCCATGATAATCTATAGATAAGGAACGATCAAGATACACATGCCATTTTAAAGGACGAGACTCATTAAAAGTATGGCTTAATTTTGGATTGAGAAGTAATAAAAGCAGTGAAGAAAAAATCAGTATACGTAAATAAATTAATGCTCTTACATTTTTTTGCCCCCAACTTAGTTTAAAAACCCAAATGAGTGTAATTATGGCAACAAGGAACAGACTCCAAAATTGGAGAGTGGTGGAAGAAAATGATATATTCATTTGGCTAATTTTAAATTCGGATAAATAGGGAAATCTAATTTTTCATATTTGTTATTCTGAGATTTCAACTCGCCTAGGTAAGCAATCATGGCCGCATTATCCGTGCAATATTTTAAATCTGGAAGCAGTATTTTTACACCTTTTAATCGCTTCTCTAATGTGGATCGCAATGACAAATTTGCTGCGACACCGCCGGCAATGACACATGTTTTTACACCCGTTTTATCAATGGCTCTCTTCATCTTTTCAACAAGAATTTCAACAATTGCAAATTGGTAAGAAGCTGCCACATCAGGTTTTGATACATCTGTTTTTTCAGAGAATGAATCCATATAGTAAAGTAAAGATGTTTTGAGTCCGCTAAAACTAAACTCCAGCGATCCTTTTTCCATCAATGCTTTTGGGAAGGCAATCTTTCGTGGATCACCCTCTTTTCCTAATTTTTCGATTTCAGGTCCGCCTGGATATCCCAAACCAAGAATCCGTGCCCCTTTATCAAATGCTTCTCCAGCTGCATCATCACGGGTTTCACCTAATAGTGTATAAGATCCAAATTTCTTGATTAACCAAATTTGGGTGTGCCCTCCGGAAACCAATAAACATACGAATGGATATTGTAACGATGGATCTGCCATAAAGTTCGCATAAATGTGAGCTTCTAAATGGTTGATCGGTATCACGGGGATTTCCAAACCTAAACCTAAACCCTTGGCAAAACTTACCCCAGTTAATAAAGCACCCGCCAACCCAGGCCCATGCGTCACGGAAATAACATCAATATCCGTTTTTTTGATTTTAGCTTGCTTAAGTGTTTCATCAATGATGGCATTGAGAAGACGTTCGTGTTCTCGAGAAGCGACCTCGGGCACTACGCCCCCATATATATTATGAATCGATTGCGAACTTAGAACACTCGCTAAAATTTGTCCATTTTGACAAATAGCGCCTGCTGTTTCATCACAAGATGTTTCAATACCCAAAACAATCAATTTGATTCTCGAGCAACACCTAATTCAAGACTTCTGGGTGATAAGTCTCGCCATTCTAATATATCTTTTGGGAGCTGAACTGTGGGCTCATAAAATTGTTTATCCATAGACCATTGATTAAAATCAATCATGATTGCAATATCTTTATTGCTCAAATTTGCAATCCGATCAACGCCACCTACAATCGTTAAAGATACGGTTTGTGGAGAAGGGAATACACGGATATTGATTGGCTTATTTAAAATTCTTACAGGAATATCTGCAATAATTCTCTCACTAATTTGCTGGACATCTAAAGAGTAAAAAACCGTTTTTTGAGAATATTCAACCAATCGCCCCAATGATTTCAATTGAATACTTCCTCTTTTATCCATATTTGCGTTTATAATAGAATCTAATACCGTCTCAATTGATTCAACATTTTCTAATTTATCTTTAGGGCCAGCGACTTCAACAGCACTCGGTGTCATTGATATATCACCCACTTGAATAAATCCAGGCATCATGCTAATAAAAACATTCGGAATAATCGGAACAAATTTTACACTATAATCATCTAAACTAATTTTAATACGATTTGGATGAGCCACTTCAATAAACAGTAAATTGTAAGCATCTGGAATGACTACTTTTTGCGGATATTTTTCGAAGTAGTCACTCAGAATAAATTCATATTCATTGGAGATACCTTCTAAATCAAGAACTAACTTAAATTCCGAAAAACGTTTTAAAATGCTTGCCTTAAAAAGATCTAGGCCTCGTCCCTTCAACCGCACGCTTGCTATTTGAGGGACTTCTTCTCTATGCGCTTTTTGTTTACTCAGATTCCGAGCCTCAATGGGCATTTCAAAAGTCATGGTATAAATATTACCACTCGTTACGAAAAGCCAAAGAAGAATGGCCAAGCTTGTTGAACCCAAGGCAAGAATCAACTGTTGCCTTGAGAATGATTCAGTAGGTTTTTTCAGCTTCAATATCGCCTCCTACAAGAGCATTTTTTAGGCCTCTTTCGGGACTTCCTCTTTTTTGGTAGATTTTGCTTGATCAATCAATTCTTGAGGGAGTTCAAGTTTTTCACCCGCTTCATTATCTTGGTTTTTTAAATATGCTTTAACCGTGTTGTTTGCCGTCTCTCGACCGCCTCCAGCTAATTCTTCTTTAAATAGAATTACTTTTCTATCTTCAGGGGCAACTTGCATCACAACGCCAGATAAATTTGCGCCTACTTCAAATTGACTTGCTAGAGCACGTCGATCACGTTTAGACATTTTTCCAAATGGAATAATACCTTCCACATCCATTTCAAGTTGAATAATAATTCCCTTGTCCAAAACACGAATAATTTCGCCACTCACTTCTTTTCCGCTTTCATAGAAATCGATAATGGCAGGCCAGGGATCGTCAAGTAATTGTTTATATCCTAGAGAGATTCGTCTATTTTCACGGGATACTTCCAATACGCGAACATCCACTTCTTGCCCTTTTTCTAAAACTTCCTTGGGATGTTTTACAAGTTTCGTCCAAGATAAATCGGAAATATGGATTAAACCATCAATGCCTTCTTCAAGTTCAGCAAAAGCACCAAATTGCGCTAAATTTTGAATTTTTCCTTTATGAACAGAGCCAACAATAAATTTTTCTTCAATTTTATCCCATGGATCTGGTAAAAGTTGCTTCACACCAAGGCTGATTTTTTTATCATCAGAATCGATAGACAATACTTGCGCTTCAATTTCATCACCCATTGAGTAGATTTCTGATGGATTTTTTATATGTCTTGTCCAAGAAATTTCAGAAACATGGATTAACCCTTCCACGCCAGGCTCCAATTCAATAAAGCAACCATAGTTTGTTAAACTTACCACTTTACCTTTAACCACGGTTCCGATTGCAAATTTATTTTCAACACCATCCCAAGGATGTGGTGATAGCTGTTTAAGTCCAAGCGAAACGCGTTTACGCTCCTCATCATACTCAATTACTTTGACGGTTAAAACTTCATCAAGTTCAACCACTTCTGTTGGATGATTGACTCGTCCCCACGTAAGGTCTGTAATATGAAGCAAACCATCTATGCCGCCTAAATCCACAAAGACACCAAAATCCGTTACATTTTTTACACGACCTTCTAAAATATTGCCCACTTCCAATTCTTTGAAAAGTGCATCACGCTGTTCAGTCAAGGTTTCTTCCAATATCGCCTTATGAGAAACAACCACATTTTTTCGTGCTTCATTTAATTTTACGATTTTTAGATCTAACTCTTTATTGAGATACATATCAAAATCTTGAATTGGTCTCACGTCAATTTGGGAGCCAGGTAAAAAGGCCTGAACCTTACCAAGCTCAACAATCATACCACCTTTGATTCGACGAATGAGCGTTCCTTTAATAATTGTCTCATTCTCAAATGCTTCCTTCAGGTCTCTCCAGCGACGCATAAAATCTGCTTTATCCTTAGATAAAATGGTATTTCCACCTGCATCTTCAATACGCTCTACATAAACTTCTACTTTTTCTCCAATAGCTGGAAGTTCATCTTTTCCAAATTCTGAACGGTCAATAATACCTTCAGATTTAAATTTAATATCAATGATAATTTCTTTCTCATTGGCACCAACTACACGACCCATAATCAACTTATCTTCGTTGATATCACTGAGTGCTTCTTCGTATCTCGCTTCATTCGCTTTGACTTCCTCAGAGATTTTTTCTGGAGAATATATCTCTTCTTGCGAAATTGTTTTTATATCTCCAAATAAATCATTTGAAAGATAATCTTTTATTTTTTCTTCAATAACGGGTTCTGTAGAAGGCGCTGTCATTTCAACGCTGACTTCTGCTTCTGGTGTTTCTACCACAGCTTCAGCCTCTTCAACTACCGGTTCTTGGTTTAATGTTTCGAACATTCTTTTTGGTTTCCTTTATTTTATTTGTTAGTTACGCGTTTGATAATAATTTCAATTTGCTCATCGATACTTAAAACGCCCGTATCAATTTCTATCGCATTATCTGCTTTTGCTAAAGGCGAATAATCTCGAGAAGAGTCCATTTTATCTCTCTTTTCAATCTCTTCCATCAAAATTTCCAACGATTTTGTCTCGCCCAATTCCGCTAAATCTTTTAATCTTCTTTTTGCTCTAACTTCTATATCTGCAATCAGAAAAAATTTAAAATCCGCATGGGGAAAAACAACCGTCCCAATATCTCGACCTTCCATGACACAGCCATTTTCTTCACCAATGGATCGCTGTAATTTTACCATCGATATTCGAATATCCTTGACCGCGCTGATACGACTCACATGAGACGTAACAGCCGTTGTGCGAATCAAAGAAGTGACTTTCTTACCCTTAAGATAAATCTCATTCTTTCCATTCTCAGATTCAAAGCGAATTTTAATATCATCTAATACTTGCTTTAATACAGAAGCGTCTTCAATATCAATCTTATTTTCTAAAACAAAATAAGTAATCGCTCTATACATGGCACCCGTATCCAAATAGGGAATGTCCAAAATCTGGGACACACCTTTCGCTGTGGTGCTTTTACCTGAAGCGGCTGGACCATCAATAGCTATAATCATGACTTTCAACTCTCAATAAGCCGACAAAATTACCAATTAGATAGGGATAACTCAACTTATTTGAATAAATTAATAACAATCATTTTTTCATCAATTTATCCAAATCAGATAATTCTTCTTCCGTCAACGCTCGGAATTCACCTATTTTGATATTCTTCATTGTAATTGGACCAAATTTTATTCTTTTTAATTGATGAAGTTTGATGCCTAAATGATAATACATTCGTCGAATTTCTCTCTTCTTTCCTTGTCGCAACCTTAGAATAACATCTGATCGACCCTTGTTCTTTTTTTGACTTACAATTTCTGCACGACCATACTCGCCATCACCAATATAAATTCCCTTTTTTAATTTTGCGATTTGAATAGGTGTCATGATTCCTGTGATTTCTGCCACATATTCTCTTGGAATTCTATTTTTTGGATGACTTAAAAATTGAAGTAAATCGCCATCATTGGTCAAAAGGAGCAAGCCCGTCGTATCTTTATCCAATCTACCTACGGGAACCACCCGAACATTGGAAGGCACATACTCCATAACCGTTCGTCTATTGTGTGTATCCTTCACGGTTGTAATGACATTTTTAGGTTTATTTAGCATCAAAACAAGCCGATAATTTATGGGCTTAATCGTTTTTCCGTCATACTTAATCACATCCGCATCACTCACAGACAAGGCCGGATCTAAAACCATTTTTCCATTCACAGTTGTCGTTCCTCTTTGGATAAGCTCGTCTGATTCTCTGCGAGAGGCAATGCCACATTTAGATAGATATTTATTTAATCTCATTGTGAATTAAGACTGAGCTGCCTCTGAAGCAGACATAGATAAATCTTCGAAAACAGCCATTTGCTCCCCTAAGCTCGGATCTGCTTCGAGTAATTCAGAAATCTCTTTTAACTTGGGTAAATCAGATAGCCGATTTAATCCAAAATGTTCAAGAAATTCTGGTGTTGTTTGATAGAGCAAGGGTCGTCCTGGCCCAGAATCTCTTCCTTGAATTTTGACCATATTTCTATTTAATAATGTTTTAATCACGCCAGAAGAATCTACACCACGAATAGCTTCAATCTCATATCGTCCCACCGGTTGTTTATACGCGATAATCGCCAATGTATCTAAAGCGGCGGTGGACAAAATCAATTTTCCAGATTTGGCAATCAATCGGCGAATCCACATTTCATATTCTGGTTTAGAAATCAATTGAAATCCGCCAGAAACAGCTTCAATAAAAAAAGTTCTCTCTTGCGATTCGTATGCTTTGTTTAGTTCGCCAACCATTTCTTCTAGATCTGGCACATCTGTTTCAAAAATGAGATTCATCCGTTTTTGCGTTAGGGGATCTGGGCTTGCAAAAAGTAAGGCTTCAATAATTTGTAATTGTTCTTTGGATTGCATTAGGCAACGGCTCCTATATGCATTAAAAGTAAATCTCCAAATGTTTCGTCTTGTGTGATCCTTATATCACCCAATCTGACTAAATCTAAAATAGCTAAAAAAGTTACGACGATTTCCATTCTTGTATTCAATTTCTTTAATAAAGTCGAGAATTTTAGTTTTCCATCTCCGTCAAAATGTCGAAATATCAATTCCTTTTGTGCTTCCAATTTTACGGGCTCTCGATGCAATTCAAAGGCCGTAATCATGGGACGATTTTCCATGACTTTTTTAAAGACAATTGCCAAATCATATAACGAGACATCTTTTAATAATGAACCCAATTCGTCTGTCTTATCGCTTATCGTTAATGCCATTTCAAAACCTTTTGGGAAATGATGAGAACGATTTTCCGCTAAATTTTCTAAGGATCCAGATACATCTTTAAATCGCTTATACTCAATCAATTGTTCCATTAGCTCCCGGCGTGGATCAATCATAAGTCCGTCTTCATCAATCTCTTTTCTCGGGATCAACATTTTCGCTTTTACACGCATGAGCGTAGATGCCATGACAATAAAATCGCCTGCCACACCCATATTCATTCTTTTCCACATTTCGATGGTCTCAATAAATTCTTTTGTAATCTCTCCAATGGGGATGTCATAAATATCCAACTCATCACGACGAATAAAATAAAGCAATAAGTCCATCGGCCCTTGAAATTTTTCGAGCTGAACGCTATATGATTTATGCATCATAACTAAGTCCAACTGCTTTTCTTAAATTTGAAATGGTTTCTCCTGCGACACGTTTTGCTTTTTTTGCTCCATATTGAAGCATATCAATCACATCCTCTTTATGAGAAATTAAATCTTCCCTTTTTTCGCGATAAGGTGCGAAATGCTCCATCATTTTTGTGAATAATTCTACTTTAATATCACCATATCTTAAGCCGGGAGCATCGTAACGGCTCGCCAATTCTGCTTGTTCTTTTTCATCTAAAAAGAGAGAATACAACTGAAACAAAGGCGTGTCCTTATCCTTTGGCTCATCAATCTCTGTTGTGTCCGTTACAATACGCATAATCTTTTTTCGGATTTTCTTTTCTGTGTCAAACAAAGGAATGGTATTGCCATAAGATTTGCTCATCTTTTGCCCATCGGTTCCAGGCACAAGTTGGGTCGTTTTTTCGATGTCAGATTCAGGAATTACAAGCACATCACCAAATTGATTATTTATGCGCGTTGCAATATCCCGTGTCATTTCTAAATGCTGTTTTTGGTCTTTACCCACAGGAACAACTTCACTGTTAAATAATAAAATATCTGCTGCCATTAAAACAGGATAAGCAAATAATCCCAGATTAGCAGAAAGTCCGCGCGCAGTTTTATCTTTGTAAGATGTGGCCCGATCCATAAGTCCCATGGGCGTTACATTAGATAAAATCCAGGTTAATTCTGTGACTTCTGGCACATCAGATTGAATCCAAAATGTTGATTTTTTCGGATCCAAACCCAAGGCCAAAAAATCGCAAGCGGCTTCAAATGTATTACTGGAAAGCGCCTCTTTTTCTGGTGTGCTTGTCAGTGCATGATAATTGGCGATAAAACAAAATAAGTCATTGTTTTCTTGATATTGTATCATTCTGGACATCATGCCAAAATAATTACCCAAATGCAATTGTCCCGAAGGCTGAATGCCACTTAAAACGCGCTTCTTTCCCATAACTTAAAACGACTCCATAAACAAATAAGGTCTCCAATCAGACTGTAGAGCTTTTACGTGTCGTTGATAATAATGAATTCGGGAAGGTCTTTTGGGTTGTTTGCGTAAGATCATTCCCATTTCCTCTGGCGTTCTGTCTCCTTTCCTTTGATTGCAGGATTGACAGGCGGCCACCAAATTTTCCCAGGTATCATTCCCACCTCGTCCTTTGGGAAGAATATGATCAATGGTAATCGGTCCTTTTTTTGTTCCACAATATTGACAAATATGATTATCTCGAAAGATGATATTTTTTCGACTGATCTCTACATTAAGACTATTGTAATGAATAAATTCTTTTACTTTTATCACGGATGGCAAAGCCATCGACGTAGAGGGAGAATGAACTTTTGCATCATAATTTACCAATATTTCAATCTTATCCATGACAGATAAACAGATTGCGCGCTTTGCAGTGCAAATGGCCAATGGAATATAATTCGCATTTAAGACCAAGACGGCCCTATTCAAAATTTGTCCATTAATTGCTTTTGGATTTGGCGAAATCATGGCTGAAAATTACTGCGAATCGAATGGGAAGAAAGATAAATATCCAACAAAGATGCATTGAAAATAGGACTTTTGGGATCTAAACTTTCCTCTTTTACCCAGCCTTGCGCATGTAAAATCCCTTTACCATCCAAAGAAAAGCCAACATGGGTCGCTTTTTCTCCTTCTCCAAAAAAATGAATGTCTCCTGGTTTTGCCGATTCCAAGGAAATTTGCGAACTCGCTAAAGCTTCTTGTTGTTGCCACGCATCTCTAGGTAATTGAATTCCACATGCTCGACACACAGTTTGAATCAAGCCCGAACAATCAAACCCAAATGATGATTTCCCGCCCCAACGATATGGAATGCCCAAAAGTATTTTTGACAAGGGAATAATCTCATCAAAAGCTGGATCTTTGTCTAAGTTTGTCAAACCATCTAATTGATGAAAAGCATCTCCTCTTGCATTGAGAAATTGTCCATTCTGTTTCAAAAATCGAGCCCCCAATGGAATATGGATAGATTGATTCCCAATTTTTTTGACAATGGTGTTTCCCGTAAACACATGAGTAGCTTCAAATATGTTTTCGGTTTCAAAGCCATAAAATGCATTCACCCAACCCTCATAACTGTCATCTTGAATGATTTCTAGCCACTTACCATCTCTCGATAAAATCTCACAAGATTCACCATAAAGCACTTCCGTGATTTTTCCACTGGAAAATTCGGGTTTTTGATAAACCGGCACTAAACCTGTATTGGGATTAAAATATTTTTTCATTATGATCTATTCTGTCCATTTTTGTGATTAATTCCAGCTAAATCTATTTTATGCATATTTCAAGTTATACTTTATATATTCACAATCATAGTGGACTTCGTATAAAAAAGTGTACATTGAGTTAAGCAACTTTTTAATTTAGATAAGTTAAAAGGAAGCAAAACCGGACATATTTGAATATATAGGAGGTGTTTTACAACCACCAAAAGCTTCATTCAGCCTTTGGATACAAGACACCTATTGAATATGGAAAACTAACAAATGTTGCTTAATTGTGACTCAACTTTTTTGTATGAAGTCCATGTGATCGTTACGACGAGTCATAAACATAAAAACCCCCGTCAATTCGGGGGTTTT
>JABHGY010000015.1 GCA_018671775.1 Fidelibacterota bacterium | reverse complement strand
TTTGAAATAGCTTGGACTAAATACATATCATCTCCTGAAATATGATTTGATACAGGATTAAATCCATCAATTTTCTCAAAGGCAGATCTCAAATATGCTAAATTTTGTCCAGAGCCAGACCAAGATAACCCCCAAGCTGCTACGCCAGCGTTAGCCGCCATAATACCTAAAAAATCTAAAGATTGTAATTGGTGAAACCAAGATTTTGAAGAGGCATCAATGCGTGAATACCCTACAACTATGACATTTTCATTTCCAAGAGAATTAACCATTGAGCTTACCCATGTTTTTGGAACGCGACAATCTGCATCTGTGGTTAAAATCACTTCTCCTGAAGATGTATTTATTGCTTGGGTAAGCGCATATTTTTTTGGAGTCATTTCATTAGACAAATCTGATATTTGTAAGCCAGAGATAAAAGAATAATTTTTGGAAAATTGTGAAATAATTTCCCAAGTGCTATCTGTGGAACGATCATCTACAATCACAATATCCAGGAGATTTTTTGGATAATCTTGATTGGCAATATCGTTTAAAAGTGCTTCTAAATTATTTTCTTCATTTCTTGCCGCAATAACAATGGTGACCGTTTTTTCAATATTATCCTCATTGTTTGTGTCGTTATAACGGAAAAGACCTGCGATAATATAAACAATGAATCCAATATAAATGCTTAAGGATAAGAATAGAAAAAAAGCCACAATATTTCCTTTGCTATAAATTTAAGAATGAAGTTGCAATCACAAAGTAAAGCAAAACACCTACAATATCAACACTTGTGGTCACAAATGGACCTGTTGCAATTGCAGGATCAATATCTAATTTTCTCAAAAACAATGGAATCATTGTTCCAACAGCAGTTGCAATTAACATAGAAAGCCCAATGCTTAGACCAACAACAAGACCCAAAAATGGTGGAGCGTCAATGAATTTAAGTTCGGCAAATATTCCAAGTAGAAGACCATAGAGTCCACCCAAGAGTAGCCCAACAGTAATTTCCTTAAAAATAAGTTTGAACTCACTCCCAAAATCTACACGTCCCGTGGCAATTCCTCTGACAATAATAGTGGAAGACTGAGTCCCAATATTTCCACCCATCCCCATAATAACAGGGATAAAAGCAGCCAAGGCTATCGTACTTTGCAAAACGTGTTCATAAGCGCCAATAACGGTTGCTGCGACAATCCCGCCTAGCCAACTAGCAAATAACCAAGGCAAGCGGGCTTTTGCGTTTTCCCAGCTTGATTTATGCAAAATTTCACGATCTTTACCTGCCCCAGCCATTTTAAGGAAATCTTCAGTGGCTTCTTCTCGGATGACATCCACCACATCATCAACAGTAACAATTCCAAGTAAACGCATATCGCTATCAACGACAGGAACAGCTAAATAATTATATTGTGCTACAATTTGTGCCACATCTTCTTGATCTGTTTCTGCCCGAACCATGTGGACACTTTTCATCATAATATCACTCAAAAGCGTATTGGGTGGCGTAATAGCTAATGTTCTCAGGCTGATGACACCCACCAAGCGTTCATCATCATCTGTGATGTAAAGATAAAACACCATTTCTGCTTCATCTTGATCTTGAAGCGTTTTAATGGCGTCATGAGATTTGGTGTTTTGACGCAAAGCAAAGAAGTCTGTGGACATGAGTGACCCAGCACTATCTTCGGGATAAGCTAAAATTTCTTCAAGTTCTTCTTGTTCGTCTTGCCGCAGTAATTCTAAAATGGACTGAGTTTTTTCTTCTGACAAGGCATTTAGGATAGTTCCTTGATCGTTAGAATTAGATTCGCGGACAATTAAAGCAATACGATCTGACTCTTCCTCCTCTAAAAGTTCAGATAATGTAGATTCATCTAATTCACTTAAAAATTCTCCCGTGCTTTCATCCAATGGCATTAAAGCGAAAACTTGTTCTTGTTCTTCATCCGAAAAATATCTGAAAATAACAGAAAGATCAGCTGGGTGCGTTTTTTGGATTAACTTGCTAAGATTCGTCCTGGCATGACGGCGGAGCAAACGTCGAAAGGTATCACGGAGAAGCGTAATTTCATGTTCAAACATTTCTTTTCTCATGTTTGTATCCTTTTGCGATTAATCCCTTTAAAACCGAGATAAACCAAGATGAGCGCCGGAAAAAGAATCCATAAAGCCACATGTCCATTCCAAAGATAAAAAGATGAGCTATTTTCAGGATTAATACCTAACAATAGGGCAATAGCATTTAAAATGCCATGAAAAATAAAAGCAGGATAAACGGAGTTGGTTCTCCAAGCAAGATAACCCAAAACCACACCTAAAATATAAATTTGTATTGCCCAGTATGGATTGAGATGAATCAATGCAAAAAACAGGCTTGTTACAAGAACCGCCCGTGTTGTATCTTTCCAATGTTTTTCTAAAAAAGTTTGTAAGAAGCCACGAAATAAAAGTTCTTCTCCAATCGGTGCAATCACCGTAAAAGCTAGAATCATAATCAGAAAAGCCAAGGGATTACTAGGGCTCAATATTCCACCAAGGTCAAGAATATATTCTGGTGCGGGTAAAACGAGTTCAATCAATCGGCTTAACTCATCACTAATGACACTAAATCCAAGGGCCAAAACAATGGTATGGATTATCGTATTTGAAGAGACAGGATGAAGCCTAAGGCTTTTGACAATTGATTTTTTACGGGAAGATAAATAATAAAATAAAGGCAGAACCATTGCCCCTTGTCCAATAAAAAATGAAATATAGGTTAAAAATTCTTTAGAAGGTTCAGGCGCGGATAGGGCAAAACCCATTACCACTCCTCCGACTAAAAATGCCGTTAGAATGGAAAGAAAAACGATGCCAAAAGCGCTTCGTATTGTGATGGTTTGATTCATAATGTTTTATCTCCGCATTGTCCATATCCCACGAAGTTACGGCGCATTTCCCTAAAACTGAACGGCGAAATAAGCTTAAGATTTTGTCATCGCGTAAAGAAACACAGCGCAAGCAGAAGCCACATTCAACGACTCTCCCTTTCCGATTTTTGGTATAGATAAAAGTAAATCCAATCGTGTCTGCGTTTCCTTTTGTAAGCCATTTGCTTCTCCACCCAAAACCAAAACCCATGGCTTAGGAATATCCGACAGAGTTGAAATCGCTTCTCCTTTTGTATCTGTTCCCACCAAGGTATGCTGACTTTTTTGAAAATTTGAAAGCTCAAAATCGGAATAAATATGAAGCGAAAAATGTGCACCCATGCCACTCCGTAAGACTTTTGGATTAAAGGCATCCACACATCCTCGCGAAAGGGCAATATTGCAAATATTAAACCAAGAAGCGTTACGTAATATCATTCCAAGATTCCCTGGGTCAGCAATTGAATCTAAGTAAAGCCAATTTTTTTGCGAGGAAAGATTTGCAAATTCCAAGCTTGGTAGTGCACAGATTGCGACAATCCCAGAAGGGGATTCGGTCATTGAAATTTCTTGAATTTCTTTTTCAGATACACGATTTACATTTAGACCCTTTTCCAAAACTTTTTCCACAAATGTGGGATGACGCTCTTCTATGGATGGCGTCCAAAATAATTCGATTATGTCTGCATCTAATAAGAGGGCAGATTCAACAAGCCGTAATCCTTCAATAAGAAACTGGCCATATTTTTTTCGATATTTTTTTTGGTCTAAAGATCGAATGTGTTTTTTGTGTTTTTGATTAATCATGTGCTCGATAAACGATTTTCCCATTCACAATAGTATGAGTTACTTTTGTTTCTAAAATTAATTTCGGGTTCTCTGTTGATAAGGCTTGACCTAAAACAGTAAAATCTGCGTAATAACCTACTTCAATTTTCCCTTTTACGTTTTCTTCAAATGAGGCATAAGCAGGCCAAGTTGTATAAGATTGAATAGCCTGCTCTAAACTTAATCGTTCTTGCGCTTGCCAACCGCCTTTAGGCCAACCAGTTTTATCTTGTCGCGTGATTGCCGAATAAATGCCCGCCAAAGGATCTGGATATTCTACTGGCGCATCTGATCCTCCGGGAATGGCTAAGCCCAATTTGGAAAAAGATTGCCAAGGATAGGCTCGAGTCAAACGTTCTTTCCCCAATCGTTCATCTGCCCAAGGCATATCACTGGTGCAATGTGTTGCTTGCATGGCAGGAATCACACCCAATGGCTTGAAACGAGGCAGATCAAGGGGGTGGACAATTTGGGCGTGTTCGATACGATTTCGCATTTTTGAGAAACCCGATATTTCGTAAGCATTTAATATCTGGCGAATGGCTCGATCTCCGATGCCATGGGTATTAACTTGGAATCCAAGATTATTGAATTTTTTCACAATATTGCTTAATGCTGTATCACTCATAAAAATAAAACCAGATTCATTTGGTGCGTCCGAATAAGGCTCAAGCAATGCGGCGCCACGAGAGCCCAAAGCGCCATCCATATACACTTTTAACGCACGAATATTTAAAAATGGTTTATCAAAAACAGGACCATTCTCCAAATAAAATTCATAATCTTCTCTTATATCATTCAGCATGGCATAGATGCGAACGCTGAGTTCATTCTTATCGAGCAAATCTTGATAGGCTTTAATATCTTTTTTACTTGTCCCGGCATCATGAACGGAGGTAACACCAAGAGAATTCAATAAAGTTTGCGCTTTTTTGGTATAACGTAAAATATCTTTTTCAGATGCTTTTGGAATTGCGCCCGTAATTAAATCCATGGCATTATCAATAAAAATCCCCGTTGGTTTCCCCTTTTCATCTCGTATAATTTTACCACCATCAAGATTTTTTATATTTGCTTCAAGTCCCGCTAATTGCATTGCTTTGGTGTTTGCCCACAATGCGTGTCCATCGATTCGTCTAAGCACAACAGGATGATTCGGCGATACTTTGTCTAAATCTCTGGCTGTGGGATAAATCTGTTCTTCCCAGTCGTTTTGATCCCAACCTCGCCCTTGAATCCAAGTGTCCTTATCTACTTTTTCAAGGGAAGATTTAAGGATTTTTAAAATAGACCTTTTATCTTTCGTCCCGACCAGGTCCAAAATTTCTAAAGACCAACCCAAGCCAGAAAGGTGCATATGTCCGTCGGTAAATCCAGGATAAACCCATCCGTCTTGTAAATCTATGATGGCATCAAAATCATTTTTTAGATTAGGGCTAAGAGAGGCAATCTTTCCGTTTTCACAAGAAACAGCCCTTACATTTGGGAGGCCATAAAAATGTCCGTTTTTTAATAGTGTTTTGCTCATAGAAATTGTAGGGCTAGTTATTAATAATATCGTCAGAATGAAAAACTTAGTGGAGAACATAGGCTTGAAAATAAATGGATATTTCTCCACACTCAAGTAATTTCAGTAAATTCGTTTTACACTAAAAATCGTTGGTCATCCCAATCAACGCCGGTAATTTTGCAGTCAACAAATGAGGAAAGAGAAGCACAAATGAGCAAAGGACTTCCCCCCAAAGATTCAGATTTTTCCGCATGGTATAATGCCATCGTTTCAAAAGCAGATTTAGCCGAGCACGGACCCGTTAAAGGCACCATGGTTATCAAACCGTATGGCTTTCAACTCTGGGATAACATCAAAGAGATTTTTGATAAAATGATTAAAGCCACGGGGCATACAAATGCATATTTCCCTCTTTTTATTCCTAAATCATACTTAGCTCAAGAAGCAGAACATGTAGATGGGTTTGCGAAAGAATGTGCGGTTGTTACTCACACTCGACTTAAAGCCGATCCAGAAAAAGGAATTATTGTTGACCCTGAATCTAAGCTAGAGGAAGAAGTCATTGTCCGCCCAACTTCAGAAACGATAATATGGGCCATGTATAAAAAATGGATTCAGTCTTATCGTGATTTGCCGATTTTAATCAATCAGTGGGCTAATGTGGTTCGCTGGGAAATGCGGACGCGCCTGTTTTTACGCACATCTGAATTTCTTTGGCAGGAAGGACATACGGCTCATGCCACAGCAGAAGAAGCGCAAAAAGAGACGCTTGATATATTAGAATTATATCGCCAATTAGCAGAAGATTATTTGGCGATGCCTGTTTTGACAGGATTCAAATCAGAGGCAGAAAAATTTGCAGGCGCAAATAAAACCTATTGTATCGAAGCCATGATGGGAGACAAAAAAGCACTCCAAGCGGGAACGTCTCACAATTTAGGACAAAATTTTGCTAAAGCATTTGATGTTAGATTCCAAACCAAAGAGAATACTGAAGCATTTGTTTATGCAACATCTTGGGGAGTAAGCACACGCCTTGTTGGTGCTGTAATTATGGCTCATGGTGATGACAAAGGACTTCGTTTACCACCAAAAATTGCGCCGATTCAAGTGGTAATTATTCCAATTGCAAGAGATGAGGCTCAAGCAGAAATGGTCAAAAAATATCTCCAGCCAGTGCGAGATTCTTTTGAAGAAAAGGGCATTCGTTATCACGAAGATTGGACAGATCGCTCTCCTGGTTTCAAATTTAATGAATGGGAAATGAAAGGCGTTCCCCTTCGCTTGGAAGTGGGACCGAGAGATGTGGAAAATAATAAAGCAGTTTTAGCGCGAAGAGATAATGGCGATAAAAATATTGTTTCTTTAGAAGAAGCCAAAGAATCAATTCCAAATCTTTTGGAGGAAATTCAAGAGGGGCTTTTTTCTCAAGCGCTTCAATTTCAAAAAGACAATACGCATACGGTTGAGACCTATGATGAATTTAAAGCACAAATTAAAAAAGGTGGCTTTGTTCGGTGTGGATGGGATGGTTCTCCCGAGACAGAAACAGCGATTAAAAATGATACAAAAGCAACTATTCGCTGTATTCCTTTGGATGAAAATCCATTGGAATTGACATGTATTTATTCAGGCAAGCCCGCTTTACATGAGGTGATTTACGCAAAAGCGTATTAGTGAAAATTGGAACGTGATTTTTCATATTTCCGATCGACATAATTAGGCTCTACTTCTATGTTTATCCAAACACCCGCTATTGTTTTAAAATCTTTTCCATACAGCGACACCAGTATCATCGCCCGATGTTTTACTTTAGAAAAAGGAAAAATCTCATTTATTATCAAAGGTGCTCGTTCAAAAAAGTCAGGTAAAGCGGCTTTGTTCCAACCCATGAGCCATATCGAGTTAGTTTTTAACTATAGAGAATCGCGGGATCTTCAACTGGTTTCAAAATGTAGTTTTATTGAAACCTGGCCAAAAATATCTGAGGATTTAAAACGAGTTACCTTGGCGCTTTCCATTTTAGAGCTGACTGAAAAAACATTATCCGAAGAAGACCCTCATCCGAAACTTTTCCATATTTTATTGAAAACATATCGCGCTTTTAATGAGGCAAATGATAATTTGAATGTTCTTTTTTGGTTCTATGAATTGGCACTTTTGCATCACTTGGGATTTAAGCCCGATTTAGATCAACGCGATTTACCAGGCCTGATGCTTCCCGACCCAAACGAAGGGCCAAACAGTAGAAATATTCTTGAATTATTGATGGAAGAAAACATCAAAAACACTGAGATATTACAGATTTCACCAAAGGATAACCGTGTCGTTTCTGATTATATTAGAGCACATTTATTTTATCATTTTGATACTTTGAATCAATTAAAATCAATGGCTGTTTTAAAAAGGATACTCGCATAATGAATGAAATCATAACAGGCATACTCAAAAAAGCGGATGAAAAAGTTTTTGTGGAAGAGGCTAATGGGAAACAGCATTTTTCTGATAAACGAATTTGGGATGGGTATGTTCATCACTGGGAAGGGAAGGAGGTTTCTGCGCGATTTTTACCTGAACGAGATTACGAGACCAAGCAAAAAATAATCATTATGTGGCCAAAAAAAGATCCAGCGAGCACGCCCTATGTTGAGCTTTATTATGCAGAACGCTTGGTAAAATATTGGACATCCACACTTGGGCATAGCGCCATCAATGTAAACGGAGAGATATTTAATTATTCTCATCATATTAATGAGAATGAGATTATAACCGAGGAAGAATTTTTTTATCGCCCCGCACTTGGTGAATTTGCTCCCTCACCCAATAATGGCCAATATGAAATATTAAAAGATGGGACGCCTTACTATGATAAGTTCGGGAGAAATTTTATGCGAACAATTCATGTTTTAAGATTGGAGGGCGTAGATGTTAAAAAATTAGGAAATATCTATAAACATCAATTAGATGTAATTCGGTCAACCCCACCCAATCCAAAAGACCCAGAAAAATATCCAGATTTTAATATCTTTACTCGATCTTGTTCCACGATTATTCGTGACGGATTAAAAGAGTATGGGTTTCAAAAAATAAAAGGAATCTTCCCCCGAGATTTGTTTGCAAACGCAACTCACCATTTATTAAAAGATAAGCAAATTTCAGCCCGATTATACACCATGCCTCAATGGGTCGTTCCTGAAGCAGATTTGAGCGCCATGTCTCCTATATTAAACCCAATGAATTATTTTCGGAATCGTTCTATTTAAAAATTCAAGGCCCCCAAGTTGGAGCTCAAAAAACTAAAACATTTTTTATTATCAAAACTTTTCTCTGAGGAAACCTATCCTTTCGGACCTGAAACCTTAGTATTAAAAGTAATGGGGAAAATATTTGCTTTAGTTGGATTGAATGAAAAACCATTAACACTTTCATTAAAGTGCGACCCAGATGATGCGCAGATTCAAAGACAAATATATAATGAAATATCGGCAGGATATCACCTCAATAAAGAACATTGGAATACAGTAGTGTTAAGCAACGCACTGGAAGATGATTTAATTTTTCAATTAATCGATGATTCGTATAAGCTAGTCGTAAAAGGACTAAGGAAAAAAGACCAAGAACGCCTTAAATTGCAATCGCTTGCATAATCATGCCACAAAACCAAGCGCCGTAAGTCCCTACCGCATAGCCTAAAACTGCAAGCAAAACACCTACTGGCGCCAAAGAAGGATGAAAGGCAGATGCAACAATAGGGGCAGAAGCGGCGCCACCAACATTAGCCTGACTTCCAACAGCCATAAAGAAAAATGGTGCTTTAATCCATTTTGCCACTATAATGAGCAATATTGCGTGAATAGAAATCCATATAAACCCTAAGAGAAATAAACTAGGGTTTTCAAAAATCGCTAGGATGTTCATCTTCATGCCAATCGTAGCCACTAAAATATATAGAAACAAACTTCCATAACGAGAGGCGCCAACGCCTTCTAATTCACGCATTTTTGTAAAGGACAGTCCCAGTGAAATACTAGTGGCCAATACAATCAACCAAAAGAATCCGGATGTGAGGCTAAATTTTTCCAATTCAGGTGCATGAGTGGAAATCCATGGCGCAATGAAGTCTGAACCAATGTGAGCCAAAGCTGTTACGCCAAACCCCACACTCATTATTTTGATTGTATCGGTCAAGTCTGGAATGCGTAAAATTTGAGCACGATAAGTTTCAATTTTTTGTTTGAGTTCCGTTATCGCACTTGTATCCGCTTGAAGCCACTGATCGATTTTTTCATGAACACCAGATCCGTAGAGCAAAAAAGCCATCCAGATATTGGCCACTATTACATCGACAGCAATCATGGCAGAGAAAATTTGATCTCCCACACCAAAGACTTCTTTCATAGCCGCTTGATTTGCGCTGCCGCCAATCCAACTTCCTGCTACGGTTGTAAGTCCGCGCCATACCGCTTCTGGTCCTGCGCCATCTAATAATTTGGGAGAAAACGACGAAAGAATCAAAAGTGCTAAAGGCCCACCGATTATAATGCCAAGTGTCCCTGTCAAAAAGATGATGAGCGCTTTAGGACCTAGCTTCAAAATACTGGGTAAATCGATGCTGATGGTTAATAAAACCAAACTGGTGGGGAGTAAATATCTTGATGCAACAAAGTAAAGCATAGAAGATTCCCCAGAAATAATCCCGAGAGAATTAAAAATAGAGGGAATAAAATAACATAAAAGCAAGGAAGGAATATAACGGTAGAACTTTCTCCAAAATGGACGCTTACTTTTAGCGCTAATAAAAATAAAGGCAAGAATCCCTAAAAGCAAACCCAAAACAACAGCATCGTTTGTAATTAAGGGTTTTGTCATTACTTAACGGGAGGGTTTTTTATTTAATATTTTTTTTATTTGATAAACAGGTGAAAAAAATAATACCTCAAATAGGGGATTTATAAGCGTTGTCTTTTCATCGACAATATCAAACGGATGAAAAGTAAAACCCTCACCATCTTTTTTATTTTTGGGCTGAACAATAAAGGCGATGGGTTTTAATGCACGAAGAAGATTCATGATACTTTTATGTTTTTTTATTCCTTTTTTAGGAAAGATATTTCCATCTTTATGTTCCAAACGTAACTGTTTTAGAAGAGTGAATTTTTCTCTAAAGATAGGCTTAGTCCATTTGACCGTTCCGAGAGGGAATCGAAATGTACTATTTTTGGCAACCAGAGCAGGTGTCTGTTCGTTTCGTAAAGCCTCTAATAATTGGAGAAAATAATTTTTTCCTCCTATCGATTTGGCGCAACGAAGTAAATCTTTTTGTAATTCTTCTTGGGGATATAAATCCAAGGGATTGAAGTTATTCATGATATTTTCATATTATTTATTAAGTAAATCTACTAATCATTTTCTTATACAAAGGAAAAATAGTCGGTAAATTTTATAAACATATGCGATATCAATTTCAATCTCCATCGGGAGGTTTTTCCTTTCGGCCTAAAATATTTACCGATGCTATCAAAATGCTGGTTACTGTTAATTTTGCCATATTTTTTCTCCAATATATGTCGGGTCAAGACCAATTGTTTTTTAAGCTTTTTGGACTGGTTCCCAAAGACATTTGGTCTTCATTCATGATTTGGCAACCAATCAGCTATTTGTTCTTTCATGGCAGTATTTGGCACGTGCTTATTAATATGTTTGTTTTATGGATGTTTGGCTCAGAATTAGAACGAATTTGGGGTAAAGAACGCTTTTTAAAGTATTACTTTATTACAGGGATTGGATCCGGATTGGTCACTTTTACTTTTAATATAAACTCCACCATTCCCGTAGTAGGCGCAAGTGGCGCCGTCTATGGCGTTTTATTGGCTTATGGATTAATGTATCCCAATAGAACCATTTATCTCTATGGAATCCTTCCGATCAAATCCATCTGGTTTGTTGTAGGGATTGGTATTATTGCATTCTTTTCTTCATTTAGCAATGCAACGAATATCAGCCACATGACACATTTATCGGGGATGCTCATTGGATTTGTTTTTTTACGTTCACGTTTTCGATTTAAAGATGTGATATTCTCTATACGAAAACAAGCTTTAGAATATCAAATACATAGAGAAGAAAAACACAATGCAAAGCAAAAACAAATGGAAACAGACATTAATCAGATTTTAGAAAAAATTAATGAAGTGGGATTTGATAAACTATCCCAAGGCGAAAAAGATAAATTATTTGAAGGGAGCAAATCTCTTCATCGAGATAAGAAAAAAGATTGAATAGGTAAATTATATTCAATAAGCTTGGCACCACAGAGGGGGAGATAACGCCCCGTTTCTTCAATTTAAAAAGTAGGATTATATGGATTTAGGCACAGTAATAGGACTTATCGCGGGTTTTAGTATCATTACTTTTGGTATTATAAATGGTGACGGGAATCCCGCAAATTTTATTAACTGGAACTCAGTTTTAATTGTATTGGGCGGTACAATCGCGGCTACCCTTGTAAATTACCCACTCAAAGTATTTTTGGGTGTAGGAAGCATTCTCAAAAATGCATTTACAAAGGGAAGTTATGATTATATTGAAACCATAGAAGAAATTGTAGAAAAAGCTGAAAAAGCACGGAAAAATGGCCTCCTTTCTCTTGAAGGAGATCTAGATAAAATTGAGAGTAGTTTCTTGAGGAAAGGAATTGATCTTGCCATTAATGAGCGGGACGCTGTTCGCCTTAGAGAATATTTAAATTTGGAATTGAATAACATCAATAGTCGCCATGTGGCAGGACAAGAAATGTTTTTGTATATGGGTTCTTATGCCCCAGCGTTTGGTATGCTGGGGACCGTCTTAGGCCTGATTGTAATGATGAATAATTTTGGTGGCTCTGGCGAAGAATCTATGGATTTTGATGTTTCTCAAAAATTTGAAAAATTATTAGGCGGGATGGGATTAGCACTAATTACCACATTTTATGGTGTTTTGTTATCAAATTTAGTTTTTTTACCGATTGGGGGAAAACTAAAACGAAAATCTGAAGATGAACTCATGTTAAAAAATATTGCCGTTGAAGGGATTATTAGTATTCACGCTAAAGAGCACCCTTTACTTATTCGAGAGAAACTCATGACCTTTATCCCCTCGAACCTCCGTGTAGAAAAATAGTAAATTGTCTATTACTAAAAAAGAAATATCTCAAGACGAACGTAAAGCTAAAAGTACTGCCTGGGCTTTAACCTTTGCGGACTTAGTTACTTTATTGCTCACCTTCTTTATCATGCTTTTGGTGATTTTGAATGATGCAGAAAAACATATTGATCGAGTGATTAACAAGCTTTTAGACGAAACCTACGAAGAATTAGCTGAAAACGTAGCCTCATCCTATGTCCAAGTTGATAGGGTTACAAAAGGCGTTAAAATCACCATGCGTGGTAAACTATTTAAATCTATGTCAGCAGAAGTAGATAAAAGGGTCTATCCCCTTTTGACGCAAATTGGTGGTATTATTCGCACTTCAAAAGTTTTGAATGTTCATGAAGACGAAGAATATGCGAGTTTGATAGACTTGATTGAGAAAAGAGGCGATATTTTAAGTGTAGAAATTCGCTGTGAGGGACATACAGATGATTTGTCCCTTCCCAAACGCGCAGCTTTTCCAGGAAATTGGGAATTGTCGTCAGCGCGATCTTTGAATTTGGTTCGCTTATTAAGTCAATACGCGCAACTGAACGAAAAATATTTTTCCGCTATGGGTTATGGAGAATTTCGCCCCATTATTAGCACTGAAAATATAACAGACAGGGCTATCCTTAGAGACGCACGGGGGAAAAACCGTCGCGTTGAAATTTATTTGGATGCATTTATCAAGAAAAAAAGAGGAGAAGAGTAGTGTTACTTAAATTGAAATTAATATTATTATTGATAGGAACAAGTTTATTGTTTGCACAATCTACTAAAACAAAAACGGGGACAGATATTTATAGCGCCCCCAACGAAACATCCTCTATTGGATCCTTATCACCAGAAACAAAAATCACAAAATTAAAGTTAGACAAATCGGGTAAATATGTGAAGGCAACCATAGAATTTTATATTCCCGTAGAGGCTTTGAAAGATGGACGCGTTTCCCTGCCCATTGGGACAGAACAAATTGCAGATGGTATTAAATTTAAATTGATGAGCGCAAAAAAAAACGGGAAACAAGTTTCGCTAAAATTAAAAGTAAGTAACGCTCGTTCAAAATCTTTTGATTTCTCTGCGATGACACAAATAAAAATTGTTGATGCAAATGGAAATAAAGCCGAATTAAATCCATTTGAAGGGAATAATACGGTTTTGTTTGGCATGAAAAAAAATAAATCTGTTACAGCGCAATTAGTATATAATTTTAAGAAAGCCCCCCAAAACGTAGAAATGATTTGTTCGCCAAAGATGAGAGGCGGAGAGCAAATTTTCTATCGTTTAGGTTTTTAGCGATTTTTATCCTATCCTATAATTATTTTAGTAAAGACAGATTGTCAGAATCCTTTGCGAAAGTTGTTTTTACTTCCGCAAAGTGGCCATCGTTCTTAATGCAACGTTTTTAAGTTAAGCCCGATTAGCAAAAGCAAGATTTGAGTTGGTGGCGAAGCAGAGAAACCAACTTATGAATTGCGAAGGACAGAGGAGAGCGTCAAGGGTTCCAATTCACAATCATAGACTTTCCCCCCGTAATAGGGTGCTTGAATTTCCGTCATTCGTCGGAGCTGTAAGCCCGTTCTTATTTCAAGAGAGACACAAAGGGGTTTCAAATTACGACTTACCCGTGCTAGCTTAATAAATAGAAACATTTCAAATAGTTCAAAAAATCCTATTTGAAAATCCCTAAATTCCAGGTCGATTAGGACCAAAATATTACAGATTCAATATGATTTTATGAGTGCAATAAACGACAAAATAATCATCAAAGGTGCCCGGCAGCACAATTTAAAAAACATTAATGTAGAAATCCCTAGAGATAAATTGGTGGTTATTACTGGCTTATCTGGATCAGGGAAATCCTCATTAGCTTTTGATACGATTTATGCTGAAGGACAGAGAAGATATGTAGAAAGCCTTTCCTCCTATGCCCGACAATTCTTAGGGCTTATGGAAAAGCCAGACATGGACACTATTGAGGGCCTTTCTCCGGCGATTTCTATTGAACAAAAAGCAACGGCAAGAAATCCTCGATCTACCGTTGGAACCGTTACGGAAATCCACGATTATCTTCGCTTGCTTTATGCGCATATTGGGATTCCACATTGTTGGAAATGCGGAAAACCTATCCAAAAACAAACGGTTCAACAAATTGTTGATATTATTTCGAACTTTCCAAAAAACACCAGAATGCACATTCTTGCGCCTTTGGTTCGCGGAAGAAAAGGAGAGCATAAGGGTATATTAGATGAAGTAAGACGAGAGGGCTTTCTCCGGGTTCGCATAGATGGCGATGTATATTCTATTGACGACAAAATTATTTTAAATAAAAATAAAAAACATACCATTGAAGTCGTTGTTGATCGGATTCAAATGAAGGAAAAAATTCAAGAACGATTGACCGAATCTATAGAACTTGCACTTAAAATTGGCAGCGGACTTTTGATTGTAAATGAACTCCCAAATGAGGAACATATTTTTAGTGAGCATTTTTCCTGCCCAGATTGCGAGGTCAGCATGGAGGAAATGGTACCACGCATGTTTTCTTTTAATTCGCCTTATGGCGCATGTCCAAAATGTGACGGGCTTGGCACACATATGGAAGTCGATCCGGATTTGGTTGTCCCTGATAAAAATAAATCATTGATTCAAGGGAGTATAGTTCCTCTTGGAGAGCAACCTCGTGGAAATTGGTACGGCAGTATTTTAAAAAGCCTGTCTAAGCATTATCAATTCAATTTTACAAGCCCATGGAAAAAATTAAGCCCAGAAATCAGACAAATGCTTCTATTTGGGACTGGGAATGAAAAATTCAAAATGTCTTATACATCAGAAAGATGGGCTGGAACTTACACTGGCGGTTGGGAAGGAACTGTTCCAAATTTAATGCGTCGATACAAGCAGACAAAATCAACTGGAGTGCGAGAATGGATTGAACAATTTATGAGCATGCGGCCTTGCGTTGACTGCAAAGGCAGTCGATTAAGAAAAGAATCTCTTGGCGTCAAAGTAGGAGGCATTACTTTGGGCGAGTTGTCCGCCATGTCTATTAAAGGGATTCAATCTTATTTCGAAAATCTGAAATTATCTAAAATGCATCAATCTATTGCTGATCAAATATTAAAAGAGTTGAAGCAACGTCTTCAGTTTTTAGTTAATGTAGGACTAAATTATTTAACACTTGATCGTTCTGCCGCCACATTGTCTGGCGGCGAAGCACAGCGCATTCGTCTCGCAACACAAATTGGTTCTCAGCTCATGGGTGTTCTATATATTTTAGATGAGCCTTCGATTGGATTACACCCTCGAGACAACAATCGACTTTTGAATACACTAAAAACTTTACGAGATATTGGTAATTCTATTTTGGTGGTTGAACACGATGAAGAAACAATGTTAGCAGCAGATTTCGTAATTGATTTAGGTCCTGGTGCAGGGCGAAATGGCGGGGAAATTACTTTTGCGGGTGTTCCATCTGCTCTGTTGAAAAGTAAGAAATCGTTGACTGGAAAGTATTTATCGGGAAAGAAAAAAATCCCCATTCCTAAAAAACGAAGAAGTAAAATCACAAAACAAATTTCATTAAAAGGAGCAGTTGGGAATAACCTTAAAAATATAAATGTAGATTTTCCACTAGGAAAATTTGTAGTTGTAACAGGCGTTTCTGGTAGCGGGAAAAGCACGTTAGTAAATGAAACATTATATCCAATATTGGCAAAATACTTGACTAGATCAAGGCAATACCCACTCGCTCATAAATCTATCGAAGGATTAAAATATATTGACAAAGTTGTAGATATTGATCAGCGCCCTATTGGGCGAACACCTCGTTCAAACCCTGCAACTTATACAGGATTATTTACTCATATCAGGGATTTATTCGCGAAATTACCTGAAGCTAAAATTCGCGGATATAAACCGGGGCGTTTTTCTTTTAATGTAAAGGGGGGGCGTTGCGCATCTTGCGATGGTGATGGGATTATTAAAATTGAAATGAATTTTCTTCCAGATGTTTATGTTACTTGTGAGGTTTGTCACGGGAGGCGATATAATAGAGAAACATTGGAAATTAAATATCGCGGAAAATCAATTTCAGATATTTTGGAGATGTCAGTAGCGGAAGCATTGGATTTTTTTAAGCATATTCCACCAGTTCATAAAAAACTGGTTACATTAAATGATGTTGGGCTTGGATATATTCATTTAGGACAGCAAGCTACAACCCTTTCTGGAGGCGAAGCGCAACGAATAAAATTGGCAACAGAACTATCAAAAATGAGCACAACAAAAACATTTTATATTTTGGATGAACCGACGACGGGCCTACATTTCGAAGATATTCGTATGCTTTTAGATGTCTTACAAAGATTGGTGGATCGAGGAAATTCCGTGCTTGTAATTGAGCATAATTTAGATGTTATAAAAACGGCAGATTGGATTATTGATTTGGGGCCAGAGGGGGGTGACGAAGGCGGAGTCGTCCTAGCTGAGGGGACGCCAGAGGATGTTGCAAAAGTAAAAGAATCTTATACGGGATTTTATTTAAATCAATTATTTGCAGAAAAAAGGAAAAAGAAATGAAGACATTAGAAGAATTGAAATCTGATTTTAAATATTGGGAAGCCATTAAAGACATGGTTGATCAAAATATTGACGTTATGTTAAATTTAAGCCAAAGCGGCCACCCTGGAGGAAGTCGATCAAAGGTTCATGCAATGATTGCCACCTTACTTTCTGGCGTTATGTCTTGGGATATACGCCAACCAGAGAAGCGATTTGGGGATAGATTTATTTTAAGCGCAGGACATGCAAATCCAGTCGTTTATGCTACATTATCGGTATTTAACGAAGCTTTGCGACGGAAATATCAAGAGACACGCGATAAAAAATATCTAAACCCACTGGGCACTGAATATACATTGACCTTTGAAGACACCTTAAGTTTACGACGTAGAGGCGGTTTACCGGGGCATGCTGAAATGGAGGGGAAAACGCTGTTCTTCAAAACAAACACAGGCCCAAGCGGGCACGGGTTTCCAGTGGCGGCCGGGCAGGCATTCGCGTTAAAATATGCTGGACTCGACCAGGTTAAGGTATTTACGATTGAGGGCGAAGGGGGATTGACGCCTGGCGTTATTCATGAAACGAAAAACTCAGCTTTTGGGCTAGGTTTAGGCAATTTTATTACTTTGGTTGATTGGAACGATTTTGGAATTGATGGACGTCCATTTAGTGATATTATAGCTGGAACGCCTCGCGATTGGTTTGAGCCCTATGGCTGGGCAGTTGAAGGTGTGGAAGATGGAGAAAATTGGAAAGAGCTAATGTCCGCTTATATCAAATTAATGGATAATGAAAATCCACACCAACCAAAAATGCTTTATATGAAAATGAGAAAAGGGAGAGGGTATGGAAAATTTGATGCTCCAAGTCACGGTGCTCCCCACAAACGAAATTCAGCTGAATTTTGGAAAACTAAAGAAGATTATTCTGAAAAATATGAAATTGACATTCCCCACATTTATGATACATCAGATCTAGATTACGAGACAAATAAAATACAGATGCAAGCAGTCTTAGAATCGGTTTTTTCATTATTTGAAAAACAAGATGGGCTTTTGGACTATTTATCTAATCGTTTGGTTGAATTAGGAGATAATGTCAAAACGGAGGGCGGAAGCCAGTTTAATGAAAACCCGTTAGACGATGAAACGCTTTTTGCTTATCGTAGCTATCCATTTTATAAGAAGCCAGGAGAAGTGGCGCCAAATCGTGCGGGTTTTGGTGATTTTGGATCATGGATAAATACCTACACGCAGAAAAAATATGGGCGCCCCTTATTTCTTGTTAACTCAGCAGACTTAGCTGGATCTACTAATATCGCAGGATTTGCGAAAGGATATGGAGAAGCACCAGACTCTGGCATGTATCACCGTGACAAGAATCCAAGCGGAGCATTAATGCCGCAAGGAATTACAGAATTTGCAAATGCTGGGATAAATGTTGGAATTAGTTCTGTCAATTTTTCTGAAGATGGTTTTGATGAGTTCAATGGATATTTCACTGCAGCCAGTACTTACGGTTCGTTTTCTTACTTAAAGTATGGCGCCTATCGCTTGTTTTCCCAGGTTGCTCAAGATTCACAATTAAAAGTAGGAAAAACCATTTGGGTTGCAGGACATAGTGGCCCAGAGACTGCGGAAGACAGCCGAACACATTTTGGTATTTTTTCTCCAGGAGTAACTCAACTTTTTCCAAAAGGGCATGTTCTTAATCTTCATCCTTATGAATATAATGAAGTGCCAGCCATGTTGGGCGCAGCTTTAGCATGCGACATTCCAATTATCGCATTACACTTAACACGACCTGGCGTTAAAATACCCGACCGAAAAAGATTGGGAATGGCCAGTCATTTTGATGCTGCCAAGGGAGCATATATTATAAGAAATTATGACAAGAACCGTAAAAAAGAAGGCGTTGTTTTAATGCGTGGAACAAAAGCGATTGATGAATTATTAAGCCTTATCCCACGATTTGACCAAGACGGTCCGAACGTTAAAATTGTGGCAGCCCTATCTTATGGGTTATTTGAAATGCAAACAGAGAAATATCAAAAATCAATTATTTCTGATAGAGAGTGGTTAGATGCCATGATTATCACGAATACAAGTATTGCCAACATGAGCAATTGGTCTAAATATCCAACGGTAAATGAATATTCTGTATCAGCTGATTGGGATAATCGTTGGCGTTCTGGCGGAACGTTAGATGAAGTGATTGATGAAGCCCACTTATCCGCTAAATGGCAATGGGAAGCAATTTTGCGTTTTGCGGACAGACAAAACGAGAGATTATCTAAAATCAGTGCAATTTTTGAAAAAGAGTAAAAGTTTATCCAATAATTCAATTCTGGCTCTTGACAACCCCCTGTAGTGATTTTGTATCTTAGGGTCTTGATTTTAGCTGATTATTGATGAATTTGTTGTGACAGAAATACATATTACAGACCCAAGCCCGTTTGAGGATGACCTGGTTATTGAGAAGTCTCTCCGTCCATCCAAATTTGATGAGTTCATTGGTCAAAAGGAATTAGTTGATAATTTAAAGCTTTACATAGAAGCGGCAAATAACCGGGGAGATGCCTTAGACCATGTGCTCTTATTTGGCCCTCCTGGACTAGGAAAAACCACCCTAGCTAATATTATTTCTACAGAACTCAATACAAATATTAAGCAAGCGTCTGGTCCTGTGTTGGAGCGGGCCGGCGATTTAGCGGGTATGATTACAAATCTTGGACATCGAGATGTGTTTTTCATTGATGAAATTCATCGCCTAAATAGCGTTGTAGAAGAATATTTATATTCTGCTATGGAAGATTTTTCCATTGATATTATGATTGACAAAGGCCCCAGCGCTCGTAGCGTTCAGCTCAGTGTGGAACCTTTTACATTAATTGGCGCTACAACACGATTAGGAAATCTCACTTCACCTTTGCGAGATAGATTTGGTGTTATTTTGCGTGTAGATTATTACAAGGCGGAAGATTTATTTCATATCATAAATCGATCTGCTAAAATCTTGGAAGTAGCGATTGATGACGACGGAGCGATGGAATTGGCGCGGAGAAGCCGTGGAACTCCTCGAGTTGCGAATCGTATCCTACGAAGAACCCGCGATTTTGCTCAAGTGAAAGCAGATGGGAAAATTGATATTGCTGTCGCAAAGGGCGCATTAGAAAAATTAGGTATAGACGAAATTGGCTTGGATGATATGGATCGAAAAATTTTAGAAGTACTGATAGATAAATTTAATGGAGGACCTGTTGGCGTTAAATCACTAGCCGTCGCCATTGGAGAAGACGTGAATACCATTGAAGATGTGTATGAACCGTTTTTAATTAAAGAAGGGTTTTTACAGCGAACTTCTCGAGGAAGAATTGCGCAAGAATCAGCCTTTACATTACTAGGAAAAACAATAAAAAAAGATCAACAAGGATTATTTCAATGATACAAAAAAAGAAAAAGTATAAATTAGCAGATTTTGATTATTCATTACCCAAAAAATATATTGCTCAATATCCTGCGCAAAAACGAGATCAAGCAAAAATGATGGTAGTGAACAGAGAAGACAACACAATTGAGCATAAGAAGTTTTCGAACATTGTTGATTATTTGAAGAAAAATGATTTATTAATTCTAAACAAAACAAAAGTTTTTCCAGCGCGACTTTTTGCTACCAAAGATCGGACAGATGCAAGAGTAGAAGTTTTTCTTTTGCGTGAATTATCCAATGACCTTTGGGAAGTTATGGTAAAACCAGCAAGAAAAGTTCGGATTGGAAATAAGCTTATTTTTAATAATAAAATGCAATGCGATGTGATTGATAATACGGTTTCCGGTGGACGGGTTGTTCGTTTTGATTATGATGGTGAGGATGTTCACAGTCTTATTGATAAGGTTGGAGCATCCCCCTTACCACCCTATATTGATCGTGCGGTCGAAGCATCGGATAAAAAACGATATCAAACCGTTTATGCACAAGAGCGTGGTGCAGTTGCGGCTCCGACTGCAGGACTTCATTTTACCAACCCCCTGCTTAAAAAGATTGAAGCTAAAGGCGTCAAAATTGAATATGTAACACTTCATATTGGCTTAGGAACATTTCGCCCTGTTCAGGTAGAAGATTTGAATAGACATCAAATGGATTCTGAATATTTTGAAGTTTCTCCAAAAGTGGCATTAGCGATTAATGAGGCACGAAAGAAACATCGTAGAATCATTGCTGTCGGCACATCCACGGTGAGAGCGCTTGAAACAGTGGTTGTATCAGGATTTCAAGTTTCTCCAAAAAGAGGCTGGACAGATAAATTTATTTACCCTCCTTATGATTATAAAATGGTGGATAGAATGGTTACGAATTTTCATGCACCAAAATCAACGTTAATGATGATGGTTTCTGCCTTTGGGTCTAGGAAACTGATGATGAAAGCCTATCGAGAAGCAAAAAAAAATGATTACCGTTTCCTCTCTTATGGGGATTCTATGATTATTGTTTAATTATGAAAAAAGTTCTCTTTCAAAATGATTAGAACAGGAATTGGATATGATGCACACCAACTGGCTGAAGGCGAAAAGCTTGTCATTGGCGGTGTGAATATTCAGAGCAAAAAAGGATCTGTTGGACATTCAGACGGAGATGCGCTCATTCATGCGATTGTAGACGCATTATTGGGGGCAGCGTCTTTGGGCGATATTGGGCAATTTTTTCCAAGTGTGGATCAAAAATGGAAGGATAAACCCAGTAGGCATTTTTTGGAAGATGCAGTTAAACGCATTCGGGAAGCTGGCTTTGAAATTAATAATGTTGATGCCACTGTCATTCTTCAAAAGCCGAAACTGGCTGACCATCTTGAGCAAATGAAATATAATTTGGCTTATTCAATGCAAATAGACGAGACACAAGTATCTGTAAAAGCAACTACCACTGATTATTTGGGATACATTGGAGAAGAAAAAGGGTGGGCAGTTCAAGCCATCGTAACAATTACCACTCTTTGAAAAACACAATTTCTTTAAAATCGCACGCTAAAGTTAATATTGGGCTTCGGGTCTTGGCACAGCGCTCGGATGGTTATCACAATATTCAGACTGTTTTCCAGGAATTAGGATTTCATGATACCATTACACTGACCCGCATTGATTCTGGTTACGAATTTTCATCAAATGTTGATTGGTTAAAAAACGATGAATCAAATTTATGCATCCAAGCATGGTCTGTTTTTTTAAAAAAAGTTTCCCCGTCCACTGGCGTTGCGATTCGACTTGAAAAAAACATCCCTGCTGGAGGAGGGCTTGGAGGTGGTTCTTCTAATGCTGCAAGTATATTAATAGGGCTTAATCAATTATTCGAAGCAAAGCTTTCAAATATAGAATTGATGGAGCTGGGAAAAATCTTAGGCGCGGATGTCCCATTTTTTATTGAAGGCGGCACGCAATTAGGTGAAGGGATTGGCGAAAAATTAAGAGCTTTCCTCTATCCTGTTTCTGGAACATACTTATTGGTTATTCCAAACCTTTCTATCGAAACGGCATGGGCTTATGCGCAAATAAAAAAGCACTTGGAGGAACAAAAGGTTTCACATAATTTTGCCCACCTTTTTCAAGGGGATGAGAGTCCACTTGAGTTTTTTGAGAATGATTTTGAATTAGTAGTAATTCCAACATATCCAGAGATTGGCAGAATCAAAGCAGCGATTCTTGGTAGAGGAGCAAAATATGTCAGTTTGTCGGGAAGTGGTTCGACTGTGTATGGAATCTTTGACGAAGAAGCTAATGCATTAAAAGCTGAGTCAGACATGCCATCCGAATATCTTACCATTCTTACTTCCCCCAAAAATAGATTGTTGTAATTTAACCCAAAAAATATTTTGGGGCGTCGTCTAACGGTAGGACACCTGGTTTTGGTCCAGGCAGTTGGGGTTCGATTCCCTACGCCCCAGCAATTATGATAACACACGAAAATATGAAATTATTTGCAGGTAGGAGCAATCCGATCCTTGCAGAAAAAATTGCCACTTCAATGAGGCAAACACTTGGCGATGTTACCATTCGAACATTTTCCGATGGAGAACTGTGGGTTCGTTATGAAGAAAATATTCGCAGAAAAGATGTTTTCATCATCCAATCTACAAATGGTCCTTCAGAAAATCTGATGGAACTTTTTCTCATGATTGATGCGGCGGTTCGTGCTTCGGCAAATAGTGTCACCGTAGTGATTCCATATTTTGGCTATGCGAGACAAGATAGAAAAGATCAGCCACGCGTTCCGATTTCTTCACGTGTGATGGTGGATATAATTTCAACTCTGGGTGTGGATCGGATTATTAGTATGGATTTGCATTCTACCCAAATTCAAGGGTTTGCAACGGTTCCATTTGATCATCTTTATAGTAGAATGGTTTTGATAGATGCGATTACATCCCGAGGGATGAAGCATGATGAATGTGTTGTCCTTGCTCCGGATGTTGGATCTGCCGCAATGGGGCAATCTTATGCAAAACGACTAGGAATGCATTTTGCATTGATTGATAAACGACGCTACAAACCAAATCAAGCAAAGATTAGCCATTTAATTGGTGAATTAAAAAATATGGATGTATTGATTATAGATGATATGATTGATACAGCAGGAACAACCGTGAATGCTGCCGAAGCGGCAATGAAAGAGGGCGCAAGGAGTGTTACCGCTGTGGCAACACATGGTGTATTATCAGGACCAGCAATTGAGCGTTTACAAAAGGCGCCCATCAAAAAAATAATTATTACAGATACAATTTTATTACAGGAAGAAAAAAAATTACCGAATATGGAAATAGTATCTGTTGCGAAAGTATTTGGAGATGCGCTTGAGCGGATTCATAAAGGTGAATCTGTCAGCGCGCTTTTCGAATTTTAAATTAGGAGATTAAAAATGGCTTCAAGTTATTATAAATTAAACATTAAAGAGAGAACAACAATCGGAGGGAAATTTGCTAGGGCGATGCGTCGCGAAGGGCAAATACCAGCTGTTTTGTATTATGCAGGATCAGATACGGTCAGCATAACGATTGATAAAGGTGATCTTTTCCACGCACTTAAATCAGGTCAACATATTTTTGAGATAGAAACAGGGGGAGACACACAGTTTGCAATGATTAAGCAAGTACAATATCACCCTGTAACAGATGATGTGGTTCATTTAGATTTAATGCGCGTTCGCCGTTCTGAAAAAATGAACATTACGGTCCCACTTGTCTTGGAAGGCGAAGCTCTTGGAATCAAAGAGGGTGGCGTTTTATCTCAACAATTAATGTCTATTGAAATCAAATGTTTGCCCACTGATGTGCCAGAGCAAATACCAGTTGACATCTCTAATTTAGAAATGAATGCATCTATCAGTGTGGCGGACATTACCACAGAAAATAAAGACATTGAAATTGTGACAGCAGAAGATGTAAATATTGCGTCTATTCATCCGCCAGCAGTTGAAGAAGAGCCCGTAGAAGAAATTGATGAAGAGCTTGAAGGCGATGACGAAGGAGACTCAGAGAAAGCTGATGGAGCAGATGAATCCAGCTCGGATGATGACTCTAAATAAAAATGATTGCTTTTGTTGGTTTAGGAAATCCGGGTCATGAATACACAAAGACAAAACACAATGCAGGATTTTGGGCTGTGGATGAGCTGGCGCGTCGTTGGAAAATTGCTTTCCAGCCAGGGCAAGGAGAATATGTTTTTGCTGAAAAAAAGAATAAAGATATTCTTTTGATAAAACCCACAATTGGCATGAACGCAAGTGGAATCCCAGTAAAAGAAATAAAGCATCGTTGGGAGATAGATTTATCAGATTTATTTATCATTTTGGATGATGTAGATCTACCTTTAGGGTCGATTCGGATTAAGCCTAAAGGAGGCGATGGTTGCCATCGAGGAATGGAATCCATTATTTATCAATTAGGGAATATCCATTTTCCGCGTATTCGATTTGGGATTGCAGTGGAAGGCGAAAAAATGAGGCCTTCTGAAGACTATGTCTTGAAACCGTTCAAGAAAAAACATAGTGTATTGGCGGATGAAAAAGTAGTAGACCTGGCAAATGCAGTAGAATCCATTTTAAGGAGCGGGCTTGATAAAACGATGAATGTTTTTAACTCATAATAAAAGAAGGAAGAACGTTAGATGAATAATATTTTCTTAGTAGTTGGTGCTGGTGCATTAGCCATGTTGTTTTCATTTTGGAAAGCAAGTTGGATTAATAAGCAAGATGAAGGCACAGATAGAATGAAAAAAATTGGTGCAAGTATTGCTGATGGCGCCATGGCTTTTTTGAAGGCCGAATATCGTATTTTAGCAGTGTTTGTTATTGCTGTAGCGATTTTACTTGGCTTTGCAAATGCAGGTAGATCAGATTCAAGTATACTTATATCTTTGTCGTTTATAGTTGGTGCGATAGCATCGGGCTTGGCTGGTTTTTTAGGAATGAAAGTCGCGACTAAAGCGAATACACGCACAACCCACGCAGCGAGGACAGGATTGGCCTCCGCCTTGCATGTGGCTTTCACGGGTGGTTCAGTAATGGGCCTTAGTGTTGTGGGACTTGGCGTAATAGGTCTGGGTGGACTCTTTATTTTTTACACCAATCAATTTGGTGTCGATGCAGTTTCCATGAAGACAGTATTAAATGTGATTTCTGGATTTTCATTGGGCGCATCGTCTATTGCATTGTTTGCTCGTGTCGGTGGCGGTATTTACACTAAAGCAGCTGATGTTGGCGCAGATCTTGTGGGAAAAGTAGAAGCAGGCATCCCAGAAGATCATCCTTTAAACCCTGCAACGATTGCCGATAATGTAGGTGATAATGTAGGCGATGTTGCTGGAATGGGCGCAGATCTTTTTGAATCTTATGTAGGTTCGATTGTGGGATCAATGGTTCTCGGCGCTAGTATCTTGGTCGTTGGGGTTGGATTTGACATTAATTTTGTTATACTCCCGTTATTTATTGCGGCTTCAGGTATTCTTGTTTCTATCATTGGAACCTTTATGGTCTCTGTGAAAGAAGGTGGCGATCCACAAAAAGCATTGAATATTGGAGAATTTGGTTCTTCGGCTATTATGATTGGTGCAATTTATTTTCTAATTCAATCTTTTCTTCCAGAAAGTTTTACACAAGGTGGAGTTGGGTTTACTTCAATGGGTGTTTTTTATGCAACGGTAATTGGCTTGGTGGCTGGATTAGGCATTGGCATGATTACCGAACATTATACAGGAACAGGAACCCCTCCCGTTATGTCTATTGTAAAGCAAACTTTAACTGGACCGGCTACAACGCTTATTGCAGGACTTGGTGTTGGTATGCAATCAACGGCAATTCCCATTTTGATTTTAGCAGCAGCGATAATGGGTGCGCATCATTTTGCAGGACTTTATGGAATTGCCATGGCTGCGTTAGGTATGCTTGCCAATACAGGAATTCAATTGGCGGTTGATGCTTATGGTCCTATTTCTGATAATGCAGGTGGCATTGCAGAAATGGCTGGACTACCAGAGGAAGTGCGTGAAAGGACAGATAAATTAGATGCGGTTGGAAATACAACAGCAGCGATAGGAAAAGGTTTTGCTATTGGATCTGCGGCTTTAACGGCGCTAGCACTTTTTGCGGCATTTATGGTTCAAACGGGTATTGATTCTATTGATATTTCAAACCCAATGGTTATGGCTGGTTTATTTGTGGGCGGCATGCTGCCTTTTCTCTTCTCTTCAATGGCAATGGGAGCTGTCGGTCGTGCTGCTATGGCAATGATTGAAGAAGTTCGTCGTCAGTTTAGAGAAATTCCCGAGTTAAAAGCAGCTTTAGCTGTATTAAACAAAGGGGACGAATCAACTTGGTCTGATGAAGAAAAAGCAACTTACGAAGCAGGGCTTGATAAAGCAGAGCATGGAAAATGTGTAGAAATTTCTACACAATCAGCAATTAAAGAAATGGTTTTGCCGGGTATTTTAGCTATTACTTCTCCCGTAATAGTTGGATTTGTTTTTGGCGCAGAAACATTAGGTGGTTTACTTGCTGGCGTAACCGTTTCTGGTGTATTGATGGCTATCTTCCAGTCAAATGCTGGAGGTGCTTGGGATAATGCCAAAAAAATGATCGAAGAGGGAGTCGTTGTGAATGGAGAAGAAATCAAAAAAGGATCAGAAGCACATAAAGCAGCTGTTGTTGGAGATACGGTTGGAGATCCATTTAAGGATACATCAGGTCCTTCTCTAAATATTTTAATCAAATTAATGTCTGTCGTATCATTGGTCATCGCGCCATTGATTGCCTAAAGAAAGGAAAAAAAGAATGAGATATTATGAAACATTGTATATTGTCAATCCAAATTTTGAGGATAAGAAAGTAGAAACAATCCTCGCGGAAGTTGGAGGCGAATTACAAAAAACAAAAACGAAGGTAATTAATCATCATGTTTGGGGTAAAAAACATTTAGCATATCCTATTCAAAAACAAAAGTATGGCACTTTTATCTTGATGCAGTATGGCAAAGAAGATGCGGGGTCATTACTTGAATTTGATACTTGGATGAAACTAAACACGTCTATTTTACGTCATTTAACGACGCGCTTAGAATCAGAACCGGTTCAAATAGAAGCTCCAGTGATTGAGTCATCTAAAAAGAGTAACGAAGATTCTGAAGCAAGCAATAAGAAGGAAAAGGGCACAGAAGAAAAATCGGGAGAGTCAGAAAAAGTAACAGAAACTCAAACTGAGAGTTCTGATGAAGTATCTGCTGAGAAAGACCCTGTAGAAGAATCAATAGAAGAAAACGCTACTTCTGGGGAAGCACCAGAAGAAACTCAGGAACAAGAAGATACCGCAGAAACTGAAGAAGCAGATCAAGATGCTGAAAACACTGAAAAGGAGGCTGACTAATGGCTTTTAAATCCAGAAGAAAATATTGTTATTTCACAGAGAATAATATTAAAGAAATAGACTACAAAGATGTGAAGCTTTTACGTCGATTTACGAACGATCAAGGAAAAATCATGCCAAGACGCGTTACAGGATCTTGCGCTAAAATGCACCGGAAACTTGTAAGAGCAATCAAACAATCTCGTATGATTTGTTTGATGCCCTTTACTGACACTGGCGTTGAATAAACCAAACCTTTAAGGAGATTGACCCATGGAAATTATATTATTACATGATGTAGAAAAGTTAGGCGAAGCCGGTGATATCATCCGCGTTAAGCCGGGCTATGCAAGGAATAAACTTATTCCAGAAGGACTTGCTTTAAGGGCATCAAAGAAAAATCGCGCTATATCCGATGAGCGGAAAAAAGTTATTAAATCGCGCCTCAAAAGAGAATCGGCAGCTTTTGAAAGCCAGGTAAATGAACTGAACAAAGCTGAAATTACGATTGAAGTACAAGTTGGTGACGATGAAAAAATGTTTGGAGCAGTTACATCAATGGATATTCACAAAATGCTAGAAGAAAAAGGTGTTAAAGTGGACAGACACGACATTCTCTTAGAAGAACCCATTAAAGCGCTAGGGATTTATAGAGTTCCCGTAAAGGTGACTCCCCAATTAAATGGTGAAATAAAAGTATATGTTATTACCATTTAACTTTTTATTGGTAAAAAATCAAAGCCTCCACTCTTGGGGGCTTTTTTTTTGAAAAATATGGAAAGAAACAAAAGCTTTTCCTTTTTTTACTCATGAGATATCAACAATTTTAGTCATGTTTGCACAAGTCGCATTTCCCATTTCCAGTTATCAGGCTTTTTCTTACAAAATTCCTGAAGCTATGCAAAAAGATATAGAAGTTGGCGTTCGCGTTAAAGCACCTTTTGGAAGGCGGATCGTTATGGGAATTGTCATTTCTCTTTCCAAAACAAACGAGTACCAAGGAAGAATGAAATCAATTTCGGAGCTTGTAGATCCTCAGCCAATTTTAAGCCAAGCGTTGTGGGAGCTGATTCAATGGATGAGTCAATATTATTTAACACCCCTTGGGCAAGTTGCAAAAAGCGTTCTTCCTTCGTCACTTTCTCTTCAATATAAACCCCCCGTAAAGTGGGAAGCCAGATTAAAGAAAAATGTTTCCAAGGAAGAACTATCATCTATCCCAAAGCGAGCCAAAGCACAAAAGAAAATAGTAGCGTTATTACTTGAAGCCAAAGCGCCAGTACCAATCAGCAACTTTAATGAAATAATATCAAATCCATTAAACGTCTGTAAAAAATTAGTAGAACAAGAAATTATTGTTATGATAGAAAAGCGTTCTTTGCCAGATCTTTCTGGTTATACATTTGATTTGGCGCAAAAGGACATTGTTTTTAGTGATGAACAAAAGGCAACAAACAAAAAAATATGCACAGCTATTTTAGCGAATGAATATAAATCATTTTTACTTCATGGCGTGACGGGCAGTGGAAAAACAGAGATTTATATTGAAGCGGCACGAACCGCGCTTTCAAAAGGTAAAACGGTCATCCTACTTTTACCAGAGATAAGTCTTACGCCTCAAATTGCGGGACGATTTAAATCAGTATTTGGAGAAGATGTGGCCTTGTGGCATTCCAAGCTTAGCGTCGCACAGCGCTCATGGACGTGGAGAGAAATTTGTAAAGGGACTTTTAAAATTGTGATTGGCGCTAGGTCAGCTGTTTTTTCTCCTTTGAAAAATTTAGGACTCATCATTATTGACGAAGAGCAAGAAAGTTCATTTAAACAGGAGGCACCAGCGCCAAGATATCATGCGCGAGATGTAGCTTTAGTGCGAGGCCGCCTAGAAAAAGCGACGGTTGTTTTAGCCAGCGCCACACCCAGTTTGGAGAGTTACTATAATCACATTTCAGGAAAGCTCGAATATCTGCATCTTTCAAAACGTTTTGGTGGCGCAAAATATCCTCAAACACATATTGTTGATATGATTCAAGATCAAGAAGAATCGGGTAAATACGGATTAATCATATCGGGCTTACTCCAAGATAAAATTGAGGATAGATTATCCAAAGGAGAGCAGATTATATTGCTCCAAAATAGAAGAGGATATTCTCCCGTGATGCGTTGTGGAGACTGCGGAGAAGTGGTTTCCTGTAATCATTGTAATGTTTCACTCACCTTTCATAAAAAAAATAAAAAACTCATTTGTCATTATTGTGGATTTACGCCAAAAAGAATTAGTGACTCCTGTAAAGCGTGTCAATCGCCAAATATGAAGTTTTTTGGGACAGGCACCCAGCGTGTTGAAGATATTTTAGCGGATACTTTTCCAAAAGCAAAGATAGAACGATTGGATTTGGATACAACAAAATCAGGTACAAAAATCACAAAGATATTGCAATCATTTGATAAAGGTGAAATTGATATTTTACTCGGCACACAAATGATTGCAAAAGGATTAGATTTTGGGAATGCTACTTTAGTTGGTATTATCAATTCTGACTTAGGGCTCCATTTGCCAGATTTTCGCGCAGGGGAGAGAATCTTTCAGCTTATTTATCAAGCTTCTGGTAGAGCAGGTCGGGGAGAAAAGTTAGGAGAAGTTGTGATTCAAACATATAATAGTGAAAACCCCGTGATTAAAAAAGCAGCACAATTAGACTTAAAATCGTATTATAATATCATTCTTAGTGAGAGAAAAGAATTGAATTATCCGCCATTTTCTTGGATTGCAAAAATTGTATTTACAGGCCCAGAATACAAGACTGTAGAAAAAATATCTTTTAGAATTGTACAAAATTTAAAGGGAAAATTCAAAGGATTAGAAGTCCTGGGCCCCGCACCGTGTTATTTTGAAAAATTAAGAGGGAACTATAGGTCTCAAATTGTTTTTAAAATATCAAAAACATTAGATGCTAATGGAGGGAAATTGCACACCTTTTTAGAAAAGAATTTTTTTGAAACACAACATAAAATTGGAAATATCAAAATGAACATCAATGTAAATCCAGTGAGCTTGTTGTAATGAAACGCTACATTCTAATTATTGGTATGAGTTTTTTGTTAGGGGAAACAAATTATCCAGGCTTATTGACTTGGACCAATACGCCAACAATGTCTCTTGCTGGTGGTGGGCGGTTGGTCTTTAATGCGGAAAGCGACCGCCTAAATCCAGCCACGCTTTCTTATGGCAAGAATCGACAATTTAACGGAAGCCTTCTTCAATTTCCATCAGAGATTCGCGTGGAATCTATCTCCTTCTTTTCTCCAAAAGGAAAATTCAATAGGAGTTTAAGTTTTCGCCATCAATCCTTTGGTGTTTTTCAGGGCTATGATGATGAGGCCAATGAAACCGAAAAGTATCAATCTGGTGAAACCCATATCACCATAGCCATTGCAAAAAAAGTAGAAAACACCCCGCTTCGTTGGGGAATGAGCACCACTTTTTTATATAGCCAATTAGATGAATATTCCTCAACCGGCTTAGCGTTCAACGCAGGGTCGATATTAGATATCACTCCATTTGGAATGGCAATTGGGATTAATATTGAAAATGTGGGCTTTATTTTGTCTCCATATACAGAAACAAAAGAAAAAATCCCTAGCCAAATTGCCATGAGTCTTTCAAAAAAATTGGCTCATCTTCCTCTTCAAATAATGCTTGAAGCTCTCTATGATTTGCAAAACGAAGAAGTGGCGATTAGCTTTTCTGGGATTTTCAAAATTTCAAATGGAATACAATTAAGACTCGGGACATCTTCGGAGCGCATAAATCAAAATATAAAACAATCCGTCTCGCAAAGCGCCATGAGCGGAACAGGCTTTGGTTTGGATTATAGCAGTCATGATTATCATATTGGTATTGGATCATATTTTTATGGCACAGGGGGATGGATTCATGGCGTTGAGTTTGGAGGCAGGTTTTAATGAAAACAGTTTGCCTTACTTTCTTATTATTAATCTTTCCATTATCGGCTGAGAATAGTGCGCCCATCGTTTTGGTCCATGGATTTTTGGGTTGGGGACCAGAAGAAATGGGTGGATATAAATATTGGGGTGGTAAGCACGACTTAGCAAAAATTCTGGAAGATGAAGGATATCAAGTTTTTACCGTTTCGGTTGGGCCTGTTTCATCTAATTGGGAACGCGCCATCGAAATATATCATCAGCTCAAAGGCGGCCAAGTTGATTATGGGAAAGCTCATGCGAGTAAATTTGATATTATTCAAAAACCAGATGGGAAATCATATAATGGTTTTTATCCTGAGTGGGATGAAAACCACCCTGTCCATTTAGTGGGACATAGTATGGGCGGACAAACAATCCGTATGTTACAATATCAATTAGACGAAATATTTATGTCCGACTCATTGACGTTTACCTCAGAAAAAAGTTCCTTATTAGGGGAATCAAAAAAAGGATGGATTTCGTCTATCACCAGTATTTCTGCGCCGCACGATGGTTCAACGCTTGCGAATATTATGACCAAAACCTTTCCTTTTTTACAAAATATTATTGGTATGGCAGATCTGGTGGGTTCAAATTTTTATAATTTTGATTTAGAGCATTGGGGTTTTCATCGGGGAGAAAACGAATCATGGGCATCTTATCGGCGACGACTTAAAGAACATCCTGCTTGGGGGACAAAAAATATTTGCGCTTGGGATTTAAGTCTGGATGGCGCGAAAGAGTTAAATGCATATCTCACTACAGATCCAGATATATATTATTTTTCAATTCAAACAACGGCCACTCACTTGGACAGTATCTCAGCTTTTTATTTGCCAAATAAAGGCGTTTCACTTCTCACGCGATCTAGAGCGAGCCTCATGGGGAAAACTATATCGTATTGGAAAAATGGAACTGCTACGGACTCCACTTGGTTCGAAAATGATGGGATTGTAAACACAATTTCTATGTCTGGGCCAAAAGTCAATAGCACGGATATGATTGTGGACTATGAATCCGATGAATTACTTTTGCCGGGATATTGGATAAATTTGGGTGTTTTCCCTTATGACCACCAAGCCATCGTTGGGCACTCTTTTTCTCAAGAAGATTGGAAACCGGTGGAAAAAATATATTTAGAACATGCGGAGAGGCTTAGAAAATTGACCGCACATTAAAAACCTTTGACAAACGCTAAAATATTTGTAATATACAAATATGGAATTTGGCGAATTATTAAAATCCTTTTTGCTTGGACTGCAGGGATTATTTCGCGTTGAAATTGTTTCCGATTCCTTATCCCTTCCACAGGCTCTCGCCATTTCGTCTATCCCCGATAGGGGGATAGACATGTCCACTCTTTCCCAAACTCTAGGGATTGATAATAGCACTGCAACGAGGATGGTTGATGGTCTTATCAAGAAAGGCTGGGCCCAAAAAGAAAAAGATCCTCATGATGGTCGAGTTGTAATTGTTTATCTCACAGAATTTGGTGAAAAGATTCAAGAGGAGATAGAGGAAAAAATTGATGATTTGGGTGAAGAAATTGAATCCAGGATTACAATCGAAAATCAAAATGAACTGCGAGAAGCATTATCTTCTTTTCAATGGACTTTGTCAAAATATATTTTAGATAAAAATAAAATTGTATAATACAAATATGTTCTTTCAAAAGCCCCTATTGTCTTGGTATGATGTCAATAAACGAACATTACCTTTTCGTGATATTTCCAATCCTTACTATACATGGTTATCGGAAATCATGCTTCAGCAAACGCAGGTGAATACGGTTATCCCCTATTTTAAAAAATGGATACGGGCTTTCCCAAGCTTGATAGATGTGGCCATTGCTTCCCAACACGATGTTTTAAAACAATGGGAAGGTTTGGGATACTACTCCAGGTGTCGAAATTTTCACAAGGCAAGCCAAATCGTAATGGAAAAATATCATGGAAAAATCCCGTCAGATTATGAACAATTCTTAGCACTTCCTGGCGTGGGGACTTATACGGCTGGAGCTGTCTTATCCATAGCCTTTAATCAAGCTATCCCAGCTATAGATGGGAATATTCGACGTATTGCATCTCGATTTTTAGGACGAAAAAAAATGAGCCCAAATGCACACAAAAGAATTGTTAATTTTTTACAAAATGAAATTCACTCAAAAAGACCAGGCGACTTTAATCAAGCTTTGATGGATTTGGGGTCCATTATTTGCACAGCCAAAAATCCGGAATGTGATAAATGTCCGATTCAAATTAATTGCAAGGCTTTTAAGTTCGGATCACCAGAAGCCTATCCTGAAAAAATCAAAAAGAAGAAATCGCCTCATTATCAAGTAGCGGCGGGATTGATATGGAAAGGAGAAAAATTCTTAATACAACAACGAGCAGAAAACGGACTTTTAGGCGGATTGTGGGAATTTCCTGGGGGGAAAGTGGAAATAGGAGAAACCCTTGAAGAGGCACTGAAAAGAGAACTGATGGAGGAGTGTAAACTCAGCCCAAAGATTCATCGAAAGGCTGGGACGGTCAAACATGTTTTTACGCATTTTTCTATTGAAATGAATTTATTTCATTGTTCTGTAGATCAGGGCCAGCCCAAAACAGATTTGCCTTTTCAATGGATATTGCCAAAAGAAACTGATCAATTTCCTTTTCCTACCGCAAATCATAAACTATTCAAATTACTGGAACAGGATGGCTGGACTATTTAAAACACTTATTTCCCTTATTTTGTGGCCACTATTTTTTCTGGTTTTTTTGACGACAGGGAGCATTTTTTATCTGCTTATAATCGTGCTTCCCAAAAAATATTTACATTATTATTTAAGACCTATGTGCAAAGCACTTCTGCTTTCTGCGGGACAATTTATACGGACAAAAGGCACCGCACCTGCGCCATCAGGAGAACCATATTTGTATATGATTAATCATGAATCCATGTTTGATCATTTTATGTTGGGAGCAAGTTGTCGCCATTATGTAACGGGCGTGGGCGCATATGAGCAATTGAAATATCCATTATATGGGGCGATTGTGAAAAAATATGGTATGATTCCAATCGTTCGTAAAGAATTAGGGAAAGCGATTCATAGTCTCAACTTAGCGGAAGATGCGATTCGAAATGGTATTTCTTTTTTGATTTCCCCAGAAGGTACCCGCACCTTATCACGCGAAATGGGCCCCTTCAAAAAAGGACCTTTTCACATTAGTAAAAATACAGGCGTGACCATAATTCCTGTTGGATTAACGGGCGTATATGATGCTAAGAAAAAATCGGATTGGCGCTTAAAACCAGGCATTATTACGCTTCATTATGGCGAGCCCATTTATGGAACGGAGTATGAGAACCTTACTTTAGAAGCACTGCAAAACTTGGTTCGCAATAGAATCAAAACCTTAATCACAAATCCAGCTTAAGCTGACAAACGAAATCAAATCAATAATAAGGAAAAACACATGGGCCAAAAAATATTAAAAGGAACGCTAAAGCAATATCGAAAAAATACTTTAGATAATCCTCAAGTCAAATTAGCGCGAAATGCTTCTATCAAAACGGAATTCACCGATATTAGCATGGATTGGGATGCGTTTAGAAAAATTGATCACACTTTTTCTCATGTGGTTGCAGGCGAAATGGGCGTAACAAATCAAAAGGCGAGTGGTCGTTGTTGGGGCTTTGCTGGCTTAAATCTGTTTCGGATTTACTTGGGTAGAAAATACAATCTGAAAGGATTTGAATTCAGTCAAAATTATTTCATGTTTTGGGATAAAATGGAGAAATCCAATTATTTTTTAGAGAATATTATCCGTTCAGCAGACGAGCCCCGAGACGGTCGTTTGATTATGCATTTGGTGTCTGATCCAATTCAAGATGGGGGACAGTGGCACATGTTTGTTAATCTCATCGAAAAATATGGTGTTGTGCCAAAAGCAGAAATGCCCGAAACGTACCAAAGTTCTCAATCTATGCGCATGAACCGTATGATAACACGAAAGCTTCGCGGTTTTGCATTGGATCTTAGAAAAGCACATAAAAACGGGAAAGATTTGAAATCCTTAAGATCCATGAAAGAAGAAATGATGGCTGTGGTTTATCAAATGCTTACCATCAGTTTAGGCACGCCACCAGAAACCTTTGACTGGCAAATTCGGGATAAAAAGAAAAAGTTTCATCGTTTCGAAAATCTGACAGCACAAAGCTTTTTCAAAGATCATGTTGGACTCAATCTAAAGGAATATGTTTGTCTTATTGACTGCCCAATGTCGGACAAAAAATACCAAGAAACTTACACGGTTGATTATCTTGGAAATGTAATTGAAGGAGAAATAATTCGATATCTAAATCTCCCTGTAAAGCGTTTAAAAGAAGCAGCGATTGCCTCTTTGAAAAAAGATAATCCTGTTTGGTTTGGCTGTGATGTAGGGAAATATTTTAGTCGCGATTTGGGTGTGATGGATATAGATCTGTTCGATTTCGAATTATTTTATGGCACAGATTTCCCCATGTCTAAAGCAGATCGCTTGGAATATGGGGACAGTCAAATGACCCATGCCATGTTATTCACTGGAGTAGATTTGGGCAAAAAGGATCAGTCAAAAAAATGGCGAGTGGAAAATTCTTGGGGCGATAAATTTGGAGACAAAGGCTATGATATTATGACCGATGCCTGGTTTAATGAGTTTACCTTTGAGGTGGTGGTGCATCAAGATTTCATCACAAAAGAAGAGTTGGCGATTTATCAGCGTGAGCCCGTTTCTCTGAAGCCTTGGGATCCTATGGGTGCTTTGGCAAAATAGACGATGAAGAAGCTTTATCACTTAGATCCGTCTATCACATTTTTGAATCATGGTTCTTTCGGTGCTTGTCCTAAACCGGTATTTGAAGCTTACCAAAAATGGCAAATAAAATTGGAGCAACAACCCGTCGAATTCATGGCACGAAAAGTGTATGATTATTTGGAAGTAGCGCGCCATGCCTTGGGCGAATTTGTGGGCTGTTCAGGCGATGATCTCTATTATGTGACCAATCCAACAACGGCGGTGAATACGGTGATTCGTAGTTTGGATTTGGGTCCAGAGGATGAAGTGCTCATGACAGATATGGAATATGGATCATTAGTGCGCACGTGGGAACATTATGGAAAAGAAAATGAATACGCCATTGTCAAACAATCTACACCAACTCCACTTACAACGCACAATGATTATGTAGAGCATTTTTGGGAAGGAGTTACCAAAAAGACCAAAGTTATTTACTTGAGTGAAATCACCAGCTCTACAGGATTAATTTTACCTGCAGGGGCAATCTGTAAAAAAGCAAAGGAAGCGGGTATTATGACGATTATTGATGGAGCCCACGTTCCTGCCCATATTCCATTAAATATTTCTGAAATGGATCCAGATATTTATGTGGGTGCGTGTCACAAATGGCTTTCGGCTCCAAAAGGGACATCTTTTTTGTATGTGAAAAAATCTCACCAAGACAAAATGAAACCCTTAATTATCAGTTGGGGCTCCATCATTGATCCGTCACCTACTGCATTTATTTATGAAAACCAATATCAAGGCACATGGGATCCGAGTGCCTTTTTAACAGTGCCAGATGCGATTGAATTTCAAAAAGAGCATAACTGGGATGCGGTGCGAGAAAGGTGTCGAACATTAAACCGAGAAACGCGAAATCGTATTTATGAAATTATTGATACAGAACCGATTTGTCCCAATACAACAGAATGGCTCGGACAAATGGCAAGCATTGTAATCAATATTGAAAATGGTCTCGATTTTAAATGGCGACTCATGGATGAGTTTAAGTTAGAAATGCCAGTTTTTCCTTGGGAAGATAAAATTTTATTTCGCACATCCTTTAATGCCTACAATGATAAAAAAGATGCAGATCGATTGATTGATGTTTTAGGGGAATTATTTTAATGGGCGAAACTCACCAGCGGACGGCGATTTCATTCCACTAATTGTTGCCTGCCCGCCGTAGCCTTGGCGTAGGCGGGTTGCGCAAATCTTCATTTTTTCTCCAAATCTCAAAATCACGCACCAAGTCTTGTCCGCCTTGGGCGGGTTAGCCGTCCGGTGGAGTGAGCTTAAAAATCCGCTAGATTCATAAAATAATATTTTCAAAACAAATGCAGATTAATGTCATTATGCCTAAAGTATTTCTGCCTTTTTTAAAGCAGAAGTCCATTGGGCTAATTTTGATTTTTTTTCACTTTCATCCATTTGCGGGGTAAATATTTGGTCACATTCAACTATTTCCTCTTGGAATGCTTGTCCACTTAAAAGTTTATAAACGCCATAAGCGGTTCTGTCTTTCATGGTCGTGTGCCCCAGGGGAACTTGAAGTAAATCAGCCAAAAATTGCAACAAAACAGGGCGGGCGCCTCCGCCACTAGCTGGAATGCGTTTTGGACTTATCTTTACTTTCTTTGAAATAATATCATAAATATCGGCTGTTAAAAATCCGATTGATTCCATGCCAGCCCGTACCAAATCATTGGGAGAATCTTCCTTGATATTTTCCATAATATCAGAAATACCACTGACCCAATAAGGAGACGCTAGTCCCGCAAAGCCGGGAATATAAATCCCATCCGTCTCTTGATTTTCACATCGCTGATCCCATTTCATTTCTGCGTGAGGAATGTCTAAAATATCCTCCAAATGGTAAAAAAGAGAATTGCACGCATTAATGGTTCCCTCGAAAAGAAAATGTCTAAAGTTTTTATCCGAAGCCAAAACACTTGAAATTAATCCTGTTGTTCCTCCAGGTTTTTCTCCACCATTAAATTGAACCGAACCGGATGTGCCAAAATTCATAGCCAAAGCGCCTGGGTTTAATCCCGTTTGTCCAATAAGTGCAGCTTGCTGATCGCCGATAACTGTTTTAAGTGGAAAAGATTGATCGTCAATTTCTATATTTCCATAATCTGACATTGTGGGTCGCAATTCGGGCAAACCCGATTTAGGCATATCAAAAATATCCAATAAATCATCATCCCAATGAGATTTTTCAAGATCAAAAAATAAAGAACGGCAGGCAATGGATTCGTCCACGTAAGGGTTCCCCGTGAGCTGATGAGCAATGTAGGCGGAAATCGGGCCGAAGAGAATATTTCCTTTTTCTGTCCCCGATTTTAAATCAGCATCTTTTCGCGTGAAATGAAGATATTTTGGGCCACCAAAATGAGCGCTCAATGGCGTGCCTGTTTTTTCCCAAATGAACTCTGCCATTTCCTGTTTTTCGTCCGCTTCTTTTTTTGAGCGACTATCTTGCCAGCTGATGGCCTGACTTCGGATTTTCCCTGAGTCTTTTTCCCAAAACATAAACGTAGAACGTTGCGCTGTGAGTCCGGCAGATTCAATAAGATATTTTTTTTCTTTCGCATAAAGTGCCATTTCTCGGATGAGCGACTTACAAGCATTTAAAATAAGCAAGGGGTCACTTTCTATACAATGAGGCGCTGGTTTTTGGAGACTGTGTTTTACTTTTTGAGAAAATAAAACCTTTCCGTTTTCATCAAATAAAAAGGCTTTTGTCCCCGATGTTCCTTGGTCTAAGACCAAATAGCTTATTTTTTTCTCGTTCATTTTTTAATCAAGTTCCAATTGTTTAGTTGCAAAAGTTTTGCCACAAAGTCGTAAAGAATTTAATAAGGATTTGAATGGTGCACCTGAACACTAATTCAATGCTCTAATTTTTTTCAGTGAAATCGCCAACACGCCACAGAGCGTTGCGCCAAATCCAATAAACAAAAAGATAGATTGAATAGGGAATATACTGGCACTAAAACCAACGAGCGCAGAAGAAATGGCGGTCATGCCCACCACGCCTAAATGGACCATAGAAAATAGTCGCCCATGAAAATGATTCGGTGCAATTCGCTGTATGATAACAGTGCGACTTACGATAATAAAAGGAATTCCTATCCCGTGAATAAAGATCATTACCATCACCATAGGGACAGATTCCGCAAAGAAAAAGACAGCATACGTAATGCCGTCTAAGAGCATGCCAATTCCCCAAATCAGTCCACTGGATAGTTTTTGATTCAGCCGCATTACAATGTAGGATCCGATGAGAGAACCACCAGCCATACAGGCTTCCACAAAGGCAAAATCTGAAACATTTCCCTGTAAGGCGTTTCGCACCAAAACTGGCACGCCCACAATCGCCGGCCCCATGATAAATAGATTATTGATAATAGTAATAACCATTAGCGTTAATAGGGCTTTATTGGTTTTTAAATATTTAAATCCATCCAAAAGTTCTTTCCAATGACTGTGAATTATTAGAGGAGGGTTATAGTTTGGCTTAACAACGAGCGTAAGAAATCCAAGGGCAATTAAAAAAGAAAGACCATCAATTAAAAATAATTGGGGAAGAGAAATTACGGCTAATAAAATTCCTGCCAAGGCGGGCCCAAGAATATATGCAATTTGTCCTGAGGTGATTAATATGGCATTGACCCGCAGTAATTGTTTTGAAGGAAAAAGCGTGGGAACAAAGGCATTGAATGCGGGCTGAAAAATGGTAGAAAATCCACTTCTAATAAACGCCACGATGCCGATGATCAAGCCAGTCGCCATATCATAATGAATTAAAACAGGAATGGCGATGACGGTCATACTTTGGCAAACGTGAGCACCCACCATCAGTCGAAAGCGATTCATTCGATCAGAAAGAACGCCAGCAAAAAGCCCCAAAACTAATGCAGGTAAATAGGCGCTCATGGCGATAAGCCCTGTTATAGCAGGCGAATTTGTCATGTCCAAAACTAGCCACATAAGAGCAAACTGATAAATTGCATCACCAGCTTGCGAAATGGTTTGAGCCATCCAAAGTGCGCTCATATTTCTGTTTATCTTATTGCTCATCAAATTATGTATGGAAAATTATTACTCAAAATTCATTTTCCCTTTTGAAAAATAACTTTAAATTGCCATTCGATTTTATCGGAATTACCGAAAAGGTCGTGGAATTTTTTAATCATTCATTAGGAGTAAAAATGGCTTACATCATTTGTGAACCTTGCGTAGGGACTTGCGACACAGCCTGTGTTGAAGTATGTCCAGTTGATTGTATTCATGGCCCAGAAGATAAAGAAGGTGCTGGCGCCGAAGCGAAAGCGGACGGTTTTGACCCAGAAGGGAAAATGCTTTACGTTGACCCAGAAGAATGTATCGATTGTGGCGCCTGCGAGCCCGAATGTCCTGTAGAGGCAATCTTTGAAGAAAGTGAAGTCCCAGAAGAATGGAATAGTTTCATTAAAATCAATTACGATTGGTTCGGTCGGGACTACGCTGGATAAACATTAACCAAAAACCAAACCTTCAAACAAAAGAAACGGTTGTAATTCTATTGCAGCCGTTTTTTTTCGGAAAGCCTTATGAATAAAGAAAAAGTATTAGCCCTTTTAAAAGAAATTAATTACCCTGGATTCTCTCGTGATATTGTCTCCTTTGGCATGATTGGCAATATTGAGATTGATGAGAACACAGTTAGCATTCAACTCAAAATTACCTCAGATAATGAGGAAAAAAAGCAAGAGCTTGTTGGGGGGGTCAAAGAAAAGCTCTCCAAAGATTTTGAAAATGTTTTAGTAGAAATAGAAGCATTTGCACCACAACAAGCCGCCCATACACACGAAGAGCCTAAAGCACAGGCTCCTTCTCCTGTGGGTGAAATTGATAAGATTATTGCAGTGGCTAGTGGAAAAGGTGGCGTGGGAAAATCAACAGTTGCGGTCAATTTGGCCTGTGGACTCCAAGCCAAAGGCTACAAAGTTGGCTTATTAGATTTAGATATTTATGGACCCTCGTTGCCTATAATTCTTGGGTTTAATGGTCAGCCAGAATTAACGCAAGAACGAAAATTGATTCCATTAGATCGCTATGGACTCAAAGTAATGAGTTTTGGTTTTATTAGTGGAAACGAAACGCCAGCCATTTGGCGCGGTCCATTGGTTGCAAGAATGACAGAGCAATTTTTTAATGATGTAATTTGGGGAGAATTGGATTATCTTATTTTAGATTTACCACCCGGAACAGGTGATGTCCAATTGACGCTCACGCAAAAGATACAAATGACTGGTGCGATTATCGTCTCCACACCGCAAGAGATAGCCCTAGCCGATGTGAGAAAAGGAGCAGATATGTTCGCAAAAGTGAATGTTCCCCTTTTAGGCGTTGTGGAAAATATGTCTGGCCTGGCTTTGAATGGCACCATCAATGATTCAGAAGGGGGTCCTATTTCTAGCGGAAGCGTAGATCTATATGGAGAAAACGTTGCCATCAACGAAGAAGGACAATTTGATTTTGTTTTAGACCTTTTCAAGCGCGGTGGTGGAAAAAAAGAAAGTGAACGGTTAGATGTCCCTCTTTTAGGCGAAATCCCAATGACACCCGACATTATGGCTTCTACAGATTTAGGTGAACCCATTATTAGAAAAGAACCCAATTCTTCATCAGCGAAAGCGTTTCAATCTGTTGTTGAGAATTTGCTATCTTCTTTAAAGTAAACGACTTTGACTAATTCCAATATTTATGGAACTCAATCCATTATTTGATGTTTTAAGGAAGATAAGCGAGAAAATATAATCAATTCAGGCACTTTGGATAGAGGCGCGGATGCAGTAAGTTCGCCCGCATTTTTTCATATTTATGACAGACAAAGATTTAAAAGAAATAGTGTCCTCTGGACAAATACCTCAACATATTGCCATCATTATGGATGGGAATGGACGTTGGGCAAAAGAGAGATCCCTGCCAAGATTAGCAGGGCATAAGGAAGGTATTAATTCTGTGAGAGAAATCACACGTCTTTGCGGTGAAATTGGCGTTGAAGTTTTAACACTTTATACGTTTTCTACTGAAAATTGGACACGCCCCAGAACGGAAGTTTCTGCGCTGATGAAATTATTATTAAAATCTATCAAGAAAGAAGTGAAAGAATTACATAAAAACAATGTCCGATTTACCACCATTGGGAATTTAAATAAATTACCAGACAGTACGCGAAAAGGGATTGAAGCAGGTGTAAATAAAACAAAAGACAATACGGGTCTCAATCTTGTGTTAGCCTTGAATTATGGGAGTCGCCAAGAAATACTCAGAGCCGTTGAATCTATAGCAAAAGAGGTGCAAAGCGGGATGTTGACTATCGATCAAATCGATGAAAATAGATTTAATTCTTTTTTGGACACAAAAGAAACACCGGACCCAGATTTATTGATACGAACCAGTGGAGAATTACGTTTAAGTAATTTTTTGCTTTGGCAATCTGCCTATACAGAACTTTATATGACAGAAACATATTGGCCCGCTTTTCGCGAAGAAGCCTTAACAAAAGCAATTTTAGAATATCAAACACGAGAGAGGCGCTACGGAGCTGTTCATGAATAATATGTCAAAAAGGATATTCATATATATATTTCTTTTAGGAACTGTCTTCGCCCAGCAAGCTCAGACAGAAATCAAGCTGGTAGATGTAATTGTTTCTGGGAATATTATTGTCTCTGAGCAAACGATTCTCTTTACCGCAGGATTGAGAAAAAATAATAGTATTATGCCAACAGAATTCCCACGAGCAATAAAACGGCTTTGGCAACTGGGTCTCTTTAAAGATATTCAAATTTTATATGAAGCAGAAACAGAAGAAGGGCTTTCCATTACCATAGAAGTCGAAGAAAACCCTATTCTTGGTGAGATTATTTTTAAAGGGAATAAAAAGCTTAAAGATTCCAAATTGGAAGAAGAGATTGGCATGAGTGCTGGGCAAAGAATAAAGCCAAATACACTTCATGCAATGTCAAAAAAATTAACAGCACTTTATAGTGAAGATGGTTATTTAAAAGCTGAGATTACAGCTGAATTAGTGAAGCCAGAAATCGAATCAAAAATGTATCAAGGCAAAGCAAAAAACTTGGTATATAATATGGTGTTTCATATCAAAGAAAATCAAAAAATAAAGATAAAAAATATTGTCTTTGAAGGAAATGAAAGCTTTCCTGATTGGCGACTTCGTTGGCAATTAAAAGAAACAAAAGAACAACGCTGGTATTTATTTTGGCGCTCAACATTTGATGATAGTAAGTTTGATGAAGATAAGGAAAAAATAAGCACCTTTTATAAAAACCACGGTTACCGTGATTTTGAGGTTTTATCTGATACAATTCAATATGATGAAGCATCAAATAAAATGAATATTGTATTTCGCTTACGAGAAGGGCCTCAGTATAAATTCAGAAATTTTACTTGGGAAGGATATACGCTTTTTGAGGAAGAATTATTCCATCGCGCTTTAGGCATTAGCAAGGGAGACGAATACAATGAGCAAGAATTTAATTTAGCTGTTTATGAGCGTATTCAGGGTTTGTATATGGATCGCGGATATATTTATAGTCGCGTGGAACCACAGATTACGCCCATTGGTGAAGATTCTTTAGATGTAAATTTCGTCATCACAGAAAATCATAAAGTATATATTCGCAATATCCTTGTTTCCGGGAATTCAAAAACACGGGAGAATGTAATCCGACGACGTTTGCGGATTTTCCCTGGCGATATTTTTAATCGAGACCGATTGCAAAGAAGCCAAAGAGAAGTATGGATGCTAAATTATTTTAGTAATGTGGTGCCTGAAGTTTTGCCTGTGGATGAAGATGAAGTCGATTTAGAAATTGTGGTAGAAGAAAAATCAGCTGGAAAAGCAAATGCGAACATTGGCTTTACGCAAACATATGGTATGACTGGTGGTGGTGGTGTGGAATTACCCAATTTTAGAGGCAAAGGGCAACGGCTCAACTTTAGTTTTAATGTGGGAACAAATTATAATTTTTATAGTGCTACCACACCTCCAAAATATAAATCTTTCAATATCAGTTTTACCGACCCTATGGTCAATGATACAAAAAACCTTTTGGGCTTTTCTCTATTTTATTCCTTTCGAGGCCGATCGAGCCAATATTATTATCCTTTAGATTTTACCATTGCTGGTGGAAGCACATCTTGGGGACGTTTATTTAAATGGCCAGATGATTTTTTCCGTGGGAATTGGTCTTTCCAAATGGTTCAAAAAAATTATGATGGCTCACAAGAAGATTTGGATTTATATGTGAAAGGTTTGAGCACATCCATTGGCATCAATCTGACTCAATCCATTCGGAGAGATAGCCGAGATCGTCCTGAATTCACAACACAAGGATCACTCTTTAGCTTGACTTCTACTATTTCGGGTGGACCTTTAGGCGGAAATGAAGATTTTCACAAACATGTGTTAGGTATGGAGTATTATACGCCGACGGTCTGGAAGTTTGTTTTGATGAGCACTTTCAAAATTGGTGTGATTGAGCCCCTATCTTCTTCAGATGGAGAGCAATCTATTGTTCCTTTTGATGAAAGATTTATTATGGGTGGAAACGGAATCCCCAACGGAAACTCACTCAGAGGATATGACGATAATCGCGTAGGGCCATTGACATCTTCTGGTAGTCCAATTGGCGGAAACACTATGATTAAAATCGTGAATGAATTCAGAGTCCCATTTTCAGAGAACCCCGTTGTGTATGGTTTGGCCTTTGCTGAAATGGGAAATGTGTGGGCATCATTAGATATGGAAGAAAAATTTTCATTACCCAGAAGAGGGCCTTTAGACTTAAAAAAATCAGCCGGAGTTGGTGTTAGGTTTTTTATGCCAATGATTGGTATGCTTGGCTTTGATCTCGGGTATGGTTTTGATGATTTGAATGGGGACGGATCCCCTGAAGGATGGAAAACAACGATTACTTTTGGGCAACAATTTTAAACAAACCTAAGGAGGGAACGTGAAAAACACATTATATAAACTAGTTATAGGCTTAGCGATATTTAGCATCAGCACGCCTGTAATAGCACAAATGAAATTGGGATATATTCAATCTGAACGGATTAGGACAGAATTTGAAGATTTTAAAGAAGCAGAGGCCGAGTTACAGTTAGAATATCGTAAAGTGCAGTTTGAATTTGATCAAATGATTGCATCAATAGATAGTTTAAAGCAAGAATATGAAGTCAAGCGACTCATGGCTTTAGACAAAGGTGAAAGTATTCGCAGAGAAATTGAAAATGGCGAAAGACAAATTCAAGCTTTTCAGGCGGAAAAAGTTGGCCCTCAAGGTGAAATCATGCGGAAGCAAGCTCAGATGGAATATGAAATTTTAGGAAAAGTCAAAAAAGCGGTAGATAAAGTTGCCATCGATGGCGGTTATGATTTTATATTTGATGGCTCCGTAAGCCTATTATATTTTAAGCCAAAATATGACCTTACTGATGACGTTCTTCACGAATTAAAGAACCTCGAATCATCAAAATAAACTAAGATCGCGTGTCCACGCTAAAACACATTGCTTCCATGATTGAGGGAGAAGTCATTGGCGATCCCATGGTAGAGATTACAGGCGTTTCTGAGATTCAAAATGGGAAACCTGATACCATCACATTTTTAGGAAATTTAAAATATCGAAAATACTTGAACGAAACCAGCGCTTCCGCTGTGATTACGAATGACCCATCTTTTATAGATGATAAAAATGGCATTGTTGTTCAAAATCCAACGTGGGCTATTGGGAAAATTTTAGATTTTTTTTACCCTCAGCTCACACCGACTAAAACGATTCATGAAAGTGCAATTATTCATCCAGAAGCAAATTTAGGTAAAAATGTCACGATTGAAGCTGGCGTTGTGATTGAAGCTGGCGCGAATATTGACGATGATGTTTGGATTGGCGCAAATACAGTTATTGGGCGCACTGCAAACATTGGCTCGGAAAGTAAATTACACGCAAACGTTACAGTATATCGCAACGTAGAAATTGGGGCTAGAGCCATCATTCATAGTGGCGCTGTGATTGGTTCTGATGGATTTGGCTTTACCACAATTAAAGGACAGAACATAAAAATATCACATACAGGAAATGTCATTATCGGTGATGATGTGGAAATTGGAGCATGCACAAGTATTGATCGTGGCACCATTGGGAATACAGTGATAGAAAATAACGTTAAGTTAGACAATCAGATTCAAATTGCACATAATGTAAAAATTGGGGAAAGCTGTCTCATTGCAGCAGGAGCACGTATTGCTGGTAGTTCTGAAATTGGACATCATTCAAGAATGGGTGGTATGTCTGGCGTAGTTGATTCTGTAAAAGTGGGTCCTCATTCTACGATTGCTTCTACCACAGCTGTAACCAAATCTTTACCAGGAAATCAAATGTATGCAGGAAATCCAGCTAGAGAAATTAGAGAACAACACAAAAGAGACGCTGTTTTTACAGAAATATCGCGGATAAAGAAACGGCTAGATCAATTGCAAAACCAAGTAAAAACAGACTAAATTTCTACTATGATTAGAAACCAATGGACAATAAAAACACCTGTTTCATGCAAGGGCATTGGTCTTCATACGGGTGTAGATAGCACCATTACATTTAAGCCAGCTCCAGAAAATTATGGTATAAGATTTTTAAGAACAGATATTAATAATTGTCCTGAAATAAAAGTAGATATTGATCACGTAGTGGATATTTCTCGAGGAACAACCATTGAAGAACAAGGCGTTCGGATTCATACGGTTGAGCATGCTTTAGCTGCGGTCAGCGGACTTCGAATCGATAATGTCTTAATTGAGCTTTCAAGCAAAGAGCCACCCGTGATGGATGGTAGTGCAAAAGATTTTGTAGAGTGTCTTACCAAAAGTGGGCTGGTAGAACAAACAGCTCCCAGAAAAGTATTAAATATTACACATGTTGTAAATTATTCAGATTCAGATAAAGAAATTGATATTCATGTTATTCCTTCGAATCGATTTCGCGTAACCTTTATGGTGGAATATCCACTCCCTGCTTTGGGGACTCAGTATGAAGCTATTTATAATATGGAAGAAGATTTTGCGAAGGAAGTTGCTCCTGCTCGTACATTTTGTTTTTTGAGCGAAATAGAAATGTTAAAAGAGCAAGGATTAATCAAGGGCGGCACCTTAGATAATGCATTGGTCATTGTAGATAAAAAAATTGCTGAAAATGATGTAGAGCACTTAAGAGAACTATTTAACATTGAAGAAAATTTAATTTCAGGGGCGAATGGAATTTTAAATGGGAAAGTATTACGATTTAAAAATGAACCAGTTCGCCATAAAACTTTAGATTTAATTGGAGACTTAGCCTTGTTAGGTGTTCCTATTCAGGGGCATGTAACAGCAGCAAGATCTGGACATGCCAGTAATGTTGAATTCGTAAAAATGATTAAAGAAACATATAAAAAAGAAATAGAAGCATTACGGAGTTAAAGAATAAATGGATTATAAAACAAAGACAGAATTCAACATACAAGATATTATTGAGCTCATACCCCATCGATATCCTTTTATTTTGATTGATCGGGTTGAAGATTTAGTGCCAGGAGAATCGCTTACGGCTATTAAAAATGTGACCATTAACGAACCATTTTTTCAGGGACATTTTCCAGGACAGCCCGTGATGCCAGGCGTACTTATTTTAGAATCTATGGCGCAAGCAGGGGCTTTTCTTGCTTTAGCCACGGTTGATGATCCCATGTCAAAAAACATGTTTTTTTCAGGTGTAGATTCAGCTCGTTTTAAGAAACCAATTTCTCCCGGGGATACCATCAAGCTTCACATGAGTATGGTAAAACGGAAATTAAATCTATGTCGATTTGAAGGCCAAGCTTTTGTTGACGACGTGATGGTAACCAAAGCCATTATCACGGCAAATATCGTTGATCGGGCGGGAATCTGATATTTCTATTCGAATCCACTCGACAGCAATCCTTTCACCGGATGCGCAATTAGGAGAAAATGTCTCCATTGGTCCCTATTCTGTCATTAATAACGATGTTCAGATTGGTGATAATACACAAATTGAAAATTTTGTAACGGTTGGAGAAGGAACAAAAATCGGTCATGATTGCCGAATATTCCACGGCGCTGTTGTGGGTGAAATTCCCCAAGATTTGAAATTTGGTGGAGAAAAAACCCAAACGATTGTGGGAAACCACACCACCATCCGAGAATATGTTACCATCAATAAAGGCACCGTTGCTTTAGGCAGGACAGAACTTGGATCTCATGTTTTGCTCATGGCGTATGTGCATATTGGTCATGATTCAATTGTGGGGGATCATGTAATTTTTGCGAATCAAGTTACGCTTGGTGGACATGTGGAAGTGGGAGATTGGGTTTCTTTAGGTGGAGGTGTTTTGGTTCATCAATTTTCTAAAATAGGTTCCCATGCTTTTGTTGCCGCTGGGTTTAGAGTGGTCCAAGATGTTCCACCTTACATTTTAGCCGCAGGAGAACCACTTCGTTTCGCTGGGATAAATAAAATCGGACTTGAGCGGCGCGGTTTTTCCACAGAAACACGACAAGCCATCAAAAAAGCGTATCGCAAATATTTTAGGTCTGGAACCAATAGAGCAGATGCTTTAAAAGCAATCGAAAAAGATGAAAACACCAGTGACGAACTTGAGCAAATTATTTCATTTATTCAAAAATCAGAGCGTGGCGTTATATAATTTAAAAAAACAATCCCTACTTTGTCTTGTTTGGATGGGATTTTTATTTGGACAAAGTAATATTGACTTTAGGTTTGATACTTATGTCGATGGAGATTTTGTCACTCATGCGGATAATATCATAGAATCAACGGCCATGTGGATAGGGAATAGTGCTCCTGTTTGGATGGAAGAGAACCAACGGTTTTATGGACGCATAACGGGCATTCAACAAAATAAAATAACCGGATATCAATTAAGTTTACCGCATTTTTCGGCTTTTGTTAAGGCAAGTAAAAATCTTGTTCTTTCCTTAAAAGTGATGGGGTTTTCAATCAATGAAGATTCGCCACAAATTTTGGGTGGTGGAATAAGACTTAATTTGGGAGATAAGGAAAATCCGAAGTGGCAATTTATAGCCGAACGAATCCATATTTCTGGATTACGCGATTTTAGATTGAACACAACAAGCTTATCTTTTGCACGAAAATTCATTTTTTGGAATATCACATCATCGTTTGGCTTTGGCGTGAATGCTTATAAAGCTTCCACATTTTCTCAGATCGAAGCCATTCCAAAAAACATCAATAAAGAAATCAATTTTATCTCTCTCCATTCCACTTTTCCGATTAGGTATTTCGAGATTGGATTTGGGCTAAAACTTTACACCCATGTTTCTACCATACAATTTAGTCTCGCCAAAGGATTTCGATAATGGGTAAAAATATCTCAATTTTAGGCTCCACTGGTTCCATTGGTGTCAATGCATTATTGGTGTCTAAACACCTATCCGATGAAATCAATGTGCAGTATTTATCCGCTTATAAAAATGGAAAAAAGTTAATTGAACAAGCTTTGACCTTTAGACCGAAAGCAGTTGCAGTGGTTGATTTAGAAACAGCAAAAAGGGTTCAAGAAGCGTTAAAAAATGAGTCTATTGAAGTTTTAGCTGGCAGAGAAGGTTTACTCGAAATCGCAGGAAAAACAGATGTGGATTTGGTTTTGAATGGCTTGGTTGGAACGTCTGGAATGGAGCCAACCATCAAAGCGGCACAAGCGGGCGTTGACATTGCCCTTTCAAATAAAGAAAGTCTCGTGATGGCTGGAGAACTTATTACAAGACTTTGCAAAAAATATGGAGCAACAATTTTCCCCGTTGACAGTGAGCATTCGGCCATTTGGCAATGTCTTGTAGGGGAAGAGATGACAGACGTGCGCCGTTTGATTCTTACGGGAAGCGGCGGACCATTTCGCACCCGGGATAAAGAAACCTTTTCTACTATTAACCCCAAAGAAGCCTTGAATCATCCTAATTGGGAAATGGGCTCAAAAATTACCATTGATTCAGCCACCATGATGAACAAAGGCTTGGAAGTTATTGAGGCTTATTGGCTTTTTCATACGCATGTGGATCAAATCGATATTGTAATTCATCCCCAATCCATTATTCATTCCATGGTAGAAATGCGAGACGGATCTGTAAAAGCGCAATTGGGTGTTCCCGATATGAAAGTGCCTATTCAATATGCCCTTACTTATCCACGACATATTGAAGCTTCTTGGGAGCGTTTAGATTTAACACAATGTGGCGATTTAACATTTCAGCCACCAGATTTTGAGAAGTTTCCCTGCATGAAGCTTGCTTTTGATGCTTTGGAAAAAGGGGGAACAGCCCCAGCAATTTTGAATATTCTAAATGAATATGCTGTTTATAAATTTTTAGATAATGAAATTCGTTTTACGGATATTCCTAAAATCATCGAAAAGGGCATGGCAGATCATGCTTGGAAAAAAGAAGCATCTTTAGAAGATTTACTCACATTAGAGCAATGGGGGAAAACGTATGTTTCACACTTTAAATAAAACAATATTTTTACAGGAGAAAAACACACAATGACATTTATTTGGGCTACTATTTTTGTTTTAGGCGTTTTGGTTTTTGTGCATGAGTTGGGGCACTATCTTGCCGCAAGGTCTGTGGGGATTCGCGTGGAGCGGTTTTCCATCGGATTTCCGCCTAGATTTATCACTTTTACATCCATAGATGATGGTTGGCTTATGATGCTTTATTTTTTCCATAAAGGAGAATCAGGAAAATTAGAATGGGGACCAACTTTCACTAAAACCATTTCTAGACCAAGAAAAACTGGCTCAACAACTGAATATTGTTTCGCCCTCATCCCCTTGGGTGGTTACGTAAAAATGGCTGGCATCATTGATGAAAGTATGGATACAGAAATTACATCCGCGCCAGATGAATTTATGAGCAAATCTGTTCCTGCAAAAATATGGGTTATGTCGGCAGGTGTAATCATGAATTTAATCACAGCTTTCGTTTTATTTTCTGGTGTATCTTTTGTTCAAGGATTCCCGGAAATCAGTACCGAACCTAAAATTGCAGAACTCAGGAAAGAATTGCCCGCGTCGAAAGCGGGCTTAAAGATTGGAGATCGCATCATTTCGATTAATCAAACTCAAATTGAAACTTGGGAAGATATTACGAAAGTCATTCATCCATTGCCCAACGCAGAAATTGATTTGGTTTATGAACGAGATGGAGCAAAGCACTCTCTTCATTTATTGACTTCTTCTCAAGCTATTCCCAGAAAATCAAGATTAGACACTTTGGGTGTGATTGGCATTGCTCCTTTTTATGATTATAAACCTATTTCTTTTGGCGAATCTCTAAAGCTAGGCTTTCGTTCGACGGTCAATAGTTTTGGCATGATTGTCATGTCCATTAGTATGCTTGTCTCGGGTGAAGCATCCATGAACGAAATGGGGGGAGGACCTATTATGATTGCTCAATTGGCAGGAGAAACCGCTAAAGCAGGCTGGATTCCACTGCTCACGTTTATGGGAATGCTTTCTGTGAATCTTGCCTTTATTAATATTATTCCTATCCCAGGATTGGATGGGGGGCACATTTTCATATTGCTGATTGAAGCCATCATTCGGAAACCATTAAGCCTTAAAGCAAAAATGGTGGTTCAGCAAATTGGGATGGCTTTTCTTCTTTTATTGATGGTAACCGTGATATTTAATGATGTGGGGCGTTTGTTGAATTAATATCCAATACATTTAGCGTAAGTGCACCATATTTCAATTTTATTTTGATGCGGACAGGATATTTATTTGCATCATCAGAAAACCAAATCGCCATTTCCCCCAAATTTTTTAGAGCTTGACCATCACTGCGAAAAGGTCGGACTTTCAAGCAATTCCACCATTGCTGAACAACTTTTATACGCGTTTTCTTTTCTAACTCTAAATGGATGTCAGTCAATTTTTTCCCATCAATTGTAGTGAAATGATAATTGTCACCCACTCTCAAAGCAAAAGTCCTTAAAATATAAAAAAGTGAATATGGGTCTTGAACCGCCGATGAAATGAACACCGTATCTTGATTAGAAATGGCAAAGCCCTTATCTGTATAAATATGCGTTTGGGTTACTTTATGGTAGTTTCCCTCATTGATATTTTTAGCAATTTTTCGAGTTGCGAGCAAATTTTGGTCAATCCAAATTGAAACTGTATCTCGAATAGGAAAAACAAAATTACCCCAAGAATCTGTTGTGGCGATAAATTGGATTTTATAAGTGGGAGCACCATCAATGGTGTC
>JABHGY010000014.1 GCA_018671775.1 Fidelibacterota bacterium | reverse complement strand
GCTCCGGAGGAGGGACTCGAACCCCCGACAAAGTGATTAACAGTCACCTGCTCTACCAACTGAGCTACTCCGGAATTGTCTTTTTTATTTAAATCTATATAAAAAAGCCAGCAAATTTAAGAGACTTTTTTACTATCTCAAAGCTACATTTCTTTCTCAGATTTAACCGTTTTTCCTTCTACGAACATTGCGGAATCAGCTATTTCGGCAGATATATAAACCATACCCTCTTCATCGTGAACTTTCCCATATACGGAGTGACACGATTTTAAACCACCCAACCATCCACGACTGTCTGAGATATAGACTAAATCTCCCACTTCAGCAGCCATAAAATCCATTTCTTTTTGCGAAAAACGAACGAGTTCATCTTGTCCTTCAACGATTTTCCACGTCGTAATGGGCTTTTTACCTTCTCTATCATTGGGCTTACTTCCTTTAAACTTTTCACGCGCTCTATCGAGAGACCACACGGTAATTCCATCCATTTCTTCCTCTGTTTTTGGGGTAGTAAATAATGAAACAACCACGCCCACGCTCAAACAAACCAAGGTATTATAAAGCGCTCGAATATAAGAATAGGGATGTTCGGGGTCCATCTCAATACCATGATCAAATGGAGCAATCAGAATTCCGGGGTATTTGTTGCCTAACCACATTAAAAAGGCACCACCGATAAAGGTAGCAACGGCTGCTTCTGTTGTATATCTTTTCCAAAATATACCTAGGAATATGGCCACAACTAAAGGAGGAGTCATGGTTGAATGAAAGAAGCCATGCGCTTCATATAATGTTGGAAAATTATTAAAAAAGACGACACTAATAGCACCTAAAGCAGTCGCACCGGCAGATACAATCATGGCCACTTTCAAATAATGTTTATCATCTCTATCTTTCACAATGGGTTTGTAAACATCATTCACGACAACAGCAGCAACGGCATTAATCAATGTATCAACTGTGGACATTAATGCTGCAGCGACAGCAGCAATAATGAATGCAAAAACCACTTCCGATGTTGTGATTAGACCTGCAACTTGCGTAAAAACATGGTCAAGTTTTACTGTTGCATCCCACTTTTCAGGTGTTAAAATAGAAATAGATTTTCCAACCCACCCAGCATTTGAGACCACAATTGTAGAAATCGGAAGCAAAAAAAGTATATTAAATGCGGCCGCCTTTCGACCTTCATTTACAGATTTTGTTGCCATAAATCGCATAATTAAGCCTTGATTCATAAACAAGAATCCAACTGATCCCGCGACTCCATCCTGCCAAAATATGCCCGAAAAGTTGAAATTAGAGGGTTCATTAAAATGGGCAAGTGGTAACTTAAACTCAGGGCTTAATGAATTCCAAAAAATGGAAAATCCGCCCACGTAATTAATACCTAAGACAAAAATGAGTATTCCTGCGAAAATGAGAATAAAGCCTTGTGCAAGATCGGTGAAAATCACTGCTGTTTGTCCACCAAATGTAATATAAATACCTGCAATCACTGCGACCACAGCAACAATGGTATAAATATTCCAACCAAGAATAGGTTGAAGCGTTTTTCCCATGGTCAAAAATCCGATGGCAATATAACCAATCATATAACCCAAAATAGCAAACGTTGCCAGCTTTCTAACGCCAGACCCAAATCGTTTTTCAAAATAATCTGGGATCGATTTTACTTTGGTATAGTAAACAATAGGTAGCCATCCAAACAAGAAAAAAGGGATGAAGAACCAATCATTCATATACGTCATGGTCGATGAAAATCCATGCTCATACGCTTTTGCCGAATACTTTAAGAATGAATGTGAACCCACGCCTGTTGCCACAATTGACATAGCAATAAGCCACCAGGAAAACCGTCGTCCGGAAAAGAAAAAATCATTCGTGGTTTTATTATATCTTGCAAAATATGACCCAAATCCGAGTATAAGTGTAAAATAAGCAAAAATGATGATCCAAAATGTTGATGATACTTGTTGCATTATTTTCTCCTAAAAATTAAGTGCTGCTAAAATTGAAAACCCGTGTAAAAACATATACCATAGAAATCCAAATATCAAAACACCAAACCACTTTTTATGTCGAGGTCTCACTATATTTATCGATTTTGATTTAAAAATGATAAACATTCCCGTTAAAAAAATGATTCCCCCAACACCATAAAGATAAATGTAGGGCAACCAGGTTCTTGCAAAACTAAGTTCCATCACTGTGTCTCCATTAATTGATTAAATGCAGGTTTCAGTAAATCATACGTTTCCTGTAAACCTGAAACTTGTACTTTAGTTTCTCCTAAGACTGGCATAAAATTCGTATCACCCGTCCATCTCGGCACAACGTGAAAATGAATATGTTCCTCGATGCCTGCTCCTCCTGCTGATCCTATATTTGCGCCAAAATTAAAGCCTTCAGCTGAAACTTTCTCCTTAAGAATACGCATGGATCGATCTACAAACCACATCATTTCGCTCAATATTTCATGAGAAAGTTTTTGTGTATTATTCACATGTCGATATGGAACCACCAAAAGATGTGCATTATTATAAGGATAAAGATTCATCAAAACGAAGACATTTTTGCCTCGAGCCAAAATCAGAGAATCTTGATCTTCATCTTTTGCTGGTTTAGTGCAAAAAACACATCCTTTTTCTTTTGGACTACGTACATAATCCATTCTCCAGGGTGCCCAAAGTTTTTCCATCCTTATTCGTTATCGTTCTCTTGGCGAGAGGCAATCACTTTCATTTCGTTTTCTTTCGGCATTTTTTCATAATGACTAAATGCTTCCGAATGTAAACCTCTTCCGCCGGTGAGCGATCGAACCGTCGTTGCGTAATGATACAATTCAGCTTGAGGCACTTGTGCCTTTATAATCTGAAAACTTCCATCAGAATCCATACCCATCACCTTTCCACGCCTGCCAGAAATATCACCCATAATATCACCCATAAAGGTTTCGGGGATTTTCACTTCAATATCCATGATAGGCTCAAGCAAGCATGGTTTTGCACTTTTAAACGCTTGGATAAAAGCATGTTTCCCGGCCATTTGAAACGCAATATCTTTTGAATCAACGGGGTGCATTTTTCCATCATAAAAATCCACTTTTAAATCGACTACTTTACAACCAGCAATGATACCATCCGTGCAAGCAAAATTCACGCCTTTTTCTACAGAAGCGACAAAAACGCGATCCACATTTTGCCCCACAAGTGAATGGACAAACTCAAAACCTTCACCTCGTTTCTTTGATTCAATACGCATCCAAACTTCTGCAAATTGTCCTGCACCGCCTGATTGCTTTTTATGGCGATATTTTGCTTCACCTTTACCTAAAATAGTTTCACGATAAGGGACTTTAGGCTCAATTAAATCAATGGAAATATTAAATCGATCTTTTAACCTATCCACGCTAACACGAAGGTGGAGTTCCCCTTGCCCCGAAATAATGGTTTGATGCACTTCACTATCAACGCGATATACAAAAGTGGGGTCCTCTTCATGAAGCGTTGCCAAGCCAATCGCTAACTTTTCCTCATCACCTTGCTTCGAAACAATGGCAGCATGAATATTTGGATTTGGCATAGCGATTTCAGGCAAACTCACTTTTTTACTCGAACTACAAAGCGTGTTTCCCGTATGCGTATCTTTCAGTTTGACCACAGCCCCCATATCACCAGCAGTGAGTGATTCAACTTGTGTTCGATTTTTCCCATTCAAAATAAAAAGTTGTCCAAATCGTTCTGATTTATTTCGGCTTGTATTGTATAAATCATCCCCCATTGATACGGTGCCAGCATAAACACGGAAAAGGGATAATTCACCATGCGAATCTGCCATCATTTTGAAGACTTGTAGAACGGTATTTTTTCCATCCAATGATATTTCAATATCATTTCCAGATTCATCCGTGCCATGCACCACTTTTCTATCCACAGGAGACGAACCATATTTAGCAATAAAATCACATAATCGCGCTACGCCAATATTCCGATCTGCTGCCGTACAAAACATGGGGATAAACACTTGGTTTTGAATTGCGTGATGAATCCCAGCCCTCATTTCTTCTTCACTCAAGCCTCCTTCATCAAAAAATTTCTCTAATAAAGAATCATCTGATTCTGCCACATACTCAATCAATTCTTCGTGCAGTGCTTTGACTTTGTCTTTTAAATCTGCTGGCAATGCTTCTTCTATATATTCGCCAGATCCATCGTCTTTATATGTAATTAATTCACTTCGTAATACATCCACAACTTGGTTAAATCCTGGTCCTGCATTCACGGGTAATTGCATCGGGAAAACTTGACTCCCAAATCTTTCTCGAGCCTTTGCTAAAGCTTCATCAAAATGCGAATGTTCTCTATCTAAACCATTAATAACTAAAACTTTTGGAATTTTATATTTAGTGGCTGTGCTCCACATATTTTCTGTACCGACCTCTACGCCATTCACTGCATGGATGACCACAAGCGCCATGTCCACTGCCGCCAAAGAACCGATTGACTCACCTACAAAGTCTGAATAACCTGGCGCATCAATCATGTTAAATTTTGTGCCATGCCATTCCATGTGAAGTGGTGTGGCATGAATGGAAATCTGTCTCTCCTTTTCAGCAGAATCGAAGTCAGAAACCGTATTTCCTGCTTCGATGGTTCCCATGCGATTGATTTCCTTTCCACAAACAAGCATGGCCTCAGCAAGGGTAGTTTTCCCCGTTGCGCCATGCCCTACAATAGCGAAATTTCTAATATCATTTGAATCATACTTTTTCATTTTTGCACCTCTATTTTTTTGATTTTATGGTTTATAGGTTTAAGGTATTCACTTTGTCGATATAAGCGCGCAAGGCTGGGACCAAAAATATACCTTCTAAATCCCACTCCAAAAAACTTATGGCAAGAATTCGCAAGTGTTGTTCAATGGGTTTTGACTTATTGATTACAACCACTTTTTCATCGTTGACATGACACGTTCCACCAACAAAATTTCCTTTCCCCTTTATAATTTTGACACCGAGTTTTTCACTCAGCATTTCAAATTCTTCAAATAGTTGTTTCTTTTTCATTAAACTAAATCTTTGTACTTATTTTTTTTCAACCAGCTTACTAAATCTTTGACCTTTTCAACTTCGTCTTTAGAAACAACCAAAGTGGCATCGTCTGTATTTATAACCACAAGATTATCGACCCCAATAATTGCAGTAAATTTATCAGGACTTAAAATTAAATTCTGCTGCCCAGATTGAACATAGCCCTTTCCTCGAATGATATTTTCATCTTTTGCTTTCATGAAATAATCATAAACCGCATTCCAAGAGCCTAAATCGTTCCAATCAAATTTTGCTTTAATGACAAAAATATTTTTGGTTTTTTCTAACAAACCATAATCTATAGACTCTGGGGAAATCTGCTTCCAAATATCATGAAAGGATTCCTTCTTGTTTAACCTTTCTCGGATATTTTCTATATGTTCATTTAAATCTGGCATATGCTTTTCAATCCCAGAAAAAAGAGTACTTACCTGCCAAATAAAAATGCCCGCATTCCATAAAAAATCTCCACTCTCAATAAATCGCTTCGCTAAATCTTGATGAGGTTTTTCGGCAAAAGTAACCACACCATATCCATCGATATGATCCTCTTCGCTTTTTTCATCAAATTGGATATATCCATAAGCTGTGGATGGAAAGGTGGGCTGAACCCCCATCGTAATTAAGGCATCATCTTTTTTCGCTAAATGAATCGCATTAATAATGGCTTGTTGAAATTTCTTATGACCCACAATTAAATGATCAGCAGGAAAAACCCCCATAATTCCTTTTGGATTAATTTTTTCGATATGCAAAGCCATCAAAGCAATGGCAGGTGCTGTATTTTTCCCCTCAGGTTCTGCAAAAATATTTTCAGGTTTAACACCTGTAAGTTCTTTCTCTATAGTCTTTTTTAAATCTGCCCGTGTTATAATAAAAATATCTTCTATTTGGTTGATTTTTTTTAGGCGGTCAACCGTCATTTGAAGCATGGTTTTTTTGCCTATGATATTAATTAGCTGTTTCGGTCTATCCGATCGACTCAAAGGCCAAAATCGGGTTCCACTTCCTCCCGCTAAAATGACGGCGTACATATTAAGGCTTGAACTCCAATTGAAACGGTTTTAACTCCATATCCCAATTGGCTCGAACATCAATCGTGTCTGGATAAGACACAAACCACTCGCCCGTTTGGAATGGCTCCGCACGACCGGCATCAATGATATTGTTTCCGTTCATATCTGAAAAATACATGAGTCTGTATGATCCCTCTGGCACTTTTTTGTAATCAAATATAGCCTCTGAATTTACACTTTCTATGAATACCATTTGTGACTTTTTCGTAGAACTTAGCATTGCCTTTAATGCTTGTATTCGATTGCTGCTTACTGAACTCATTAACCGTCCAATCGCTTTATATTTTTGAGTTTGAACATGGATAGAAATAAGAGAATCCTCAAAAGATTGTCCTGAAATGGGCTTAAAGCCTGATGAACGAAAAGTCATTAAATATTCTTTTTCCGGCTCCCACTCATGCTTGGGCAAAATTTCAATTGCCAAATTTTCTTTTAAATGTATTTCATGTTCCATCGGAATTGAGTCTGAAAGCATCAGAAAAAAATCTAAAGAATCCTCTATCAATGAAATGGGTTTGGAAAATGAAAATTGAACGGGATGGATGACGTTTTTTTCGGGACTAAGTTTGATCAATGACTTGTAATTCATAATTTCTACTCGGCTTGTATCTGAAGTTTCTGGCGTAGAAAAATGGACATTGCCTGAATCTACCAAAGCTTCATTCCCCTGACGAATGCTCGACAAGTTCAATTCATATTTTTCATCAAAATTTAAAGGTGCTTCAGGAATGAGAATCATCTCGGTGGAATCAGAAGGGTTTTGAAACGTTTTTTGTAAATTGATTCTTTGATTATTTTTCAAAAGTGCTAAGGGCAAAATATCCGCCCATTTAGAAATATCGCGACTAAAAGTGGCTTTCCCCCATGCAACACTTTCCCATTCAGTGCGTAAAAGTCGAAGAGGTAATTCTTTCCGATCAAGCATCATATTAATACCAGATTTCACTTCCGCAGAATCCAAATGGATTTCATCGAAAAAAGGAAAGCCATAAGTCATCCGCTTCGAGACTAAAACCATGCCAGCAGTAGAACGATGGACTGCCATCACTTGGTAAAACCCTGGAGACAAAAACTGGAATCGATACTCACCATGATCATTTGTATCAGAAATATAATCTGGAATCCGATTCAAAAAACTAAGATCCTTTTTATTATCCAATCGCCAAAGATGAACGGAGGTTTCAGTCGCATCATAAATACGACCCGTCAATTCTCCCCGATCAATAAATGCGCCAGTACTAAAAGCTACTTGGATACTTTCAGCGATAGGAACGCCATGCTCATCTTTTAAATTTCGATTGAGAGAAAGAACGTAAGTTTGCTTTGCTTTTAAAGAATCTGGAATATGAATAATCAGTTTTTTCCCTTTATATTGAATTTCTGGTGCTTCTTTCAATTGAGGGAAAAACTGAATAGCCGTCGCCAAGCTATTTTCATCGATATATTCATTGAATAACAATTCAATCTGATTGCCAGAAAAATGAATGCTTCCACTACTTGGGTTTGCCAAAATGAGTTCTGGCGGTGTCGTATCTTTTGGTCCACCTGAAGCTTGTTTTACAGCTGCACAGCTTGACCAAAAATACAGTGAACCTATACTGAGTAATAAAACGATAAGTCGTTTATAATCTGAAAATATCCGAATCATAAAGGCTCTAAACTTAAAGGAATCTCCCGATAAAAACGTATATGGGTTTTTGTGATTTTTGTACTGATGCACGCGACAAATACACCTGCTTTTTTTGCATCCCATAATGCGTGAGCGAAAACAGGATCACGATTCCACATGGGTTGAAATCGTTCTACATCGGAGCGTTGACACACAAATAAAATACCTGCTTCTCCCCCATCTTTTACGATATTCTTCAAAGCCAAAGCATGTCTCGCACCTCGACTCGTTACTGCATCTGGAAACTGCGCCAATCCCTTATCTACAAAGGTAACAGATTTCACTTCTAAATAAAATGGATTCCCTTTTGGCGTTTCTAATAAAAAATCAAATCGGTGTTTTTCAAATGGAATTTCGGGACGAATCAATCGATAATCTTTAAAAAGAGGCCAAGTCTTTTTTTCTAATTCTTCCTTTACAAAATCATTGGGCAAAGCGGAAACGAGGGAGACCCATTGCTCCTCCTTGCGAGCCATGATAGTAGAATATTGAGTTTTGCGCTCAGATTTTTTGGGGGCAGGACGAATCAGTAGTTCAACGCCCGGAATCAAAATTTCTTTTAATCTACCTGGATCGGCCAAATGACTTTTGGCCTGTTTCCCCTCTACATCCACAATAGTAATGAAACGATTTGGACGAGAGACAAACTTTGCAGAGATAAGTGGCCCTTGAATTTTCACGTCAAAGTTTAAGACAAATTTCAATGAAGAAAACATGAAATATTTTTTGTAAATTGAAGTCTACATTAATAAAGGTAAATTGAATATGGCGCTTGTCCCCTCTTACATAAAGCAGTTGCAATCCTATAAATCAGGAAAATCTATCGAGCAAGCACGCCGAGAATTGGGGATTTCTACTTTTGTAAAACTGGCGTCCAACGAGAATCCGCTCGGGCCCTCTCCCAAAGCATTAGCGGGCATCAAAACCGTCATGGAAAATATGCATTATTATCCAGAAGCCTCAGGTTTTCATCTCAGAGATGCCTTGGCGAAGCGGTACAATGTGAAGATAGAAAATGTGATTTTAGGCGCAGGATCAGAAGGTGTTATGTCCACCATCATGCGCACTTTTTTACTCACAGATGATGAACTGATCTCTGCAGAAAATAGTTTTATCGGATTCCGCGTTTTGGCGAATGCATCGGGAAGAAAAGTCCATTGGCTTCCCATGAAAGATCATCGATATGATTTAAATGCACTCGTAGAAAAAATTACCGATTATACCAAAATTATCTATATCGCAAATCCAGATAATCCTATGGGCACGTACATCACACGGAAAGAATTTGATGACTTCTACAAACATGTACCAGAGCGATGTCTTATTATTTTAGACGAAGCCTACTATGAATTCGCCAAAGATAAATCAGATTATCCCGATTCTATGAGCTATCGATATGATAATGTGATTACACTCCGCACATTTTCAAAAGCGTTCGGTTTGGCTGGTGCGCGTATCGGCTATGGATTGGCACACGAAAATCTTATCGGAAATCTTATGAAAGTAAAAGTCCCGTTTGAACCCTCTCTCCCAGCACAAGCAGCAGGACTTGGCGCCCTTATGGATGACGAGCATTTAAACAAAACCTTGGCAATCACAAAAGAAGGTCTTTACTTTTTTGAGACGGAACTTAAATCTCTCAAAATACAAACTGTGCCCTCGGCCGCTAATTTTATCACCACATTTTGGGATACAGACGAAAAGGCGAAACAGATCACGGAAGCCTTATTTCAGAAAGGCTTTATTGTTCGACAGTTAAACGCTTTTGGCTGGCCTGACGCCATTCGCATTAGTATCGGCACTATGGATCAAAACCAAAATTTTATCAATACCCTAAAAACCATTATCAAATAAAATAGGAAAAATCATGGCTATCATCACAACAGAATGGACAGGAAAAGAATATTTTCCAATCACAGAATTGGATCACCTTGAATTTTACGTGGGCAATGCGAAACAAGCAGTTCATTATTATCGCTCTGTTTTTGGCATGGAAGCTTATGCGTACGCCGGTCCAGAAACAGGACAAATGGACAGAGTGAGTTACGTCCTAAAGCAAAACAAAATCTTTTTTGTTTTTACCACGCCTCTTTCATCAGATCATCCCGCATCTGATTGGCTTAAAAAACATGGAGATGGCGTTCGGGATGTGGCATTTAAAGTAGAATGCGATCAAACCGCTCATGATTCTTGCGTGAGTCGTGGCGCCGAATCGGTTCACGCTTCAAAATCTTGGAAAGATGACAATGGGGTTTACCGTAAATCTGCCATCAAAACTTATGGCGATACCATCCATTCTTTTGTGGAAACGAAAGATTATCATGGATTATGGGCGCCTGGCTATAAAGCATTAGAAATGCCAAAATTAAATTATGAAGATACGGGCTTGCTTCTTATCGATCATATTGTTGGGAATGTGGAAGAAGGTAAAATGAACGAGTGGCGTGATTTTTATGAAAATATATTTGGATTTACAAACTTTGTAGTCTTTGATGAAAATGATATTTCCACAAAATTCTCCTCCCTCAAAAGTCGTGTGATGCGATCGAAAAACTGGAAAATCAAATTCCCAATTAATGAGCCAGCCTCTGGGATCAAAAAATCTCAAATCGAAGAATATCTTGATTTCAATGAAGGTCCCGGCGTGCAACACGTTGCTTTGCTCACAGAAGACATTGTAAAAACCATCACCGCTCTCCGTAATAATGGACTTGATTTTCTTTATGTCCCTGATACTTATTATGATGAACTCTCGGGTCGAGTCGGCGATATCGACGAAGCCATTGCACCACTTCAGGAATTAGGTATTTTGGTGGATCGAGATGAAGAAGGCTATTTGCTTCAGCTTTTTTCTAAACCGGTGGAAGATCGTCCAACGCTCTTTTTTGAAATTATTCAGCGAAAAGGTTCTAGAGGATTTGGACAGGGAAATTTTCAAGCTTTGTTCGAATCTATCGAAGTTGAGCAAGAAAAAAGAGGAAATCTCTAATTGAAATTTGTCACATACACACACATCGAAGGGACCGAACCTCGCTTTGGATTTGTCCGAGATGATTATATCGTGGATGTCTTGTACGGCGCAATTTATATCAATGAATCTCAAGGGAATTCAACGTTTTTATCCATTCCAACTTCTTTGAAACGAGCTTTAGAAAATTGGACAGAGATTTTTGAGCAACTGAAAGATTTAGAACGATCTTTGCCTGATTCCTTGATTCATACTTATTCTGCCAGAGGAAAGCCTATTGCGCAAGCCATAGATTCTGTCCAGTTTTTTCCTCCTGTACCTGAACCAAGAACCTTTCGTGATTTTTATGCTTTTGAACAACATGTAAAATCAGCCCGAAAAAATCGAGGCTTAGAAATCGACCCGCTTTGGTATGAAATTCCCATCTTTTATTTTTCAAATCCCACCGCACTTTATGGGCACAAAGACGAAATCCCCTATCCAGAGCCAAGTGAGGAATTAGATTTCGAGTTAGAATTTGCCGTAATCATTGCGGAAGGTGGACGAGATATTTCAGAAAAAGATGCTGGAAATTTCATTGGCGGATATACCATTTGCAACGATTGGTCTGCTCGTGATTTCCAACGTGAAGAAATGCGTCTCAGCTTAGGCCCTGCCAAAGGAAAAGATTTCGCCACTAGTTTTGGTCCTTTCATGGTTACACCTGATGAATTGGATAATCATTTGGATGAAGATGGAAAATTGAATCTCCGTATGACGTGCAAGGTCAATGGCGAATTGTTATCTGACGGAAATAGCAATGATTTATATCACTCCTTTGCATCCATGATCGAACGAGCAAGCCAAAACGCCAATCTTCATGCTGGTGATTATATTGGCTCAGGCACGGTTGGGACAGGATGCATCCTTGAACTTGGTCCAGAAAACACAAATGGCTGGCTCAAAAAAGGAGATCTGCTTACGCTAGAGATTGAAGGTTTAGGGACTTTGGAGAATAAAATTGTGTAGCGCCATCCTCAGATGAACACAAATTAACTCAGATAATAATAATGGAACAACAAAGAAATAGTATTGATGATTTAACACATAATGTTATTAATTGTGCCATGGAAATTTCAAACACGGTTGGTTCTGGTTTTAAAGAAAAAGTTTATGATAAATCAATGCAAGTTGAATTTGAGTTAAGAAAAATCGCCTATTCATCTCAACAAACATTTGAAGTGAATTATAAAGGGCATCTTGTGGGGAATTTTGTCCCTGATTTAGTTGTTGAGAATCGGTTAATTGTAGAGTTAAAAGCTACGGATTCTATTTCGAATCAAGACTTAGCACAAGTTTTAAACTATCTAAAAGCAAGCGAATATAAACTAGGACTTATTTTGAATTTTGGAAAACCTAAATTACAAATTAAGAGAGTCATTTTAAATAAAGTGCCGAAACAATAATGCCTCATTCACCAAATCAAAATTCCATCAATGTCTCTACACGGTCGGCAGCAAATTCATCAAATAAAAAAGCAATCAGCGCCCATCCGCGTTCATCAGCGGATCCTTATGAACTAAAAGAATTTTATCTTGGCGTTAAAGCATTTAACAATAGCGATTATCCAAAGGCACATCATATTTGGGAACATAGTTGGATGCGTCAAAGAGAAGATGCAGATCGAGCTTATCTCAAGCCATTTATCATGCTTGCGGTTTCTTTTCAAAATTATGAATTAGGTAAATTTTCTGGTGGCGATTATTTGTTTGAAACGGCTCTTAAACGCTTGAATCAATCTTCAACGACTTTAGACCAATGGATTGATGCCGATTTACTTATAAAGCAAATACAAAAATCCATCGCGAATAATAAATGGATTCATCGATTCGAAAATCTTAAAATTAAAAAAAGGAAAACGCTATAATGCCCTATTATCAAAAACGAGGAGAGGTTCCCAATAAACGTCATATTCAATTTAAAAATGAATCGGGAAAACTCTATTGGGAAGAACTCATTAGTCGAGAAGGCTTTTCCTCCATTTACTCCAATGTGTATCATCTCAATCCGCCCACAACGATTAATGCGCTTGGAGATTGGATGCCCTTAAACATCAAAGCCATGACTGGTCCGCATCAAAATCGTCATATCAGAACTGGCGAATTGAAATCCTCAGGTGATGCTATTTCTGCTCGCGTGCCTTTATTATTCAATACAAATACATTTATCCATAAAGCACATGTGGACAAATCCATGGATGTTTTATATCGAAATGGGCACCACGATGAAGTGCTTTTTATCCATTCTGGAACGGGAAAATTTTTATCCAATTTTGGGCAATTGCCATTAAAGCCTGGCGATTACCTTGTCATTCCACGAGGAGTCATTTGGCAAATTAAAATTGATAATCCTATGAAAATTCTTGTGGTGGAATCATCTGGCCCAGTGGAGACACCCAGTCGTTATCGGAATCGTTTTGGACAATTGATGGAAGATGCCCCTTATTCTGAGCGAGATATCCAAACGCCAGAATGGATGGAACCGATTCAAAGCACGGAGCCTATCGACGTTTTGGTTCGGCTCAATGGTGGCTTTCAAACCTACACACATGAGCATCATCCTTTTGATTTGGTGGGCTGGGATGGCTACTATTTCCCGTGGATTTTCAATATAAACGATTTTATGCCCATTACGGGGAAAGTCCATTTACCGCCCCCCATTCACCAAACTTTTCAATCGCCGGGCTTTGTGATTTGCTCATTTGTGCCTCGTCTTTATGATTATCACGATGAAGCAATCCCTGCCCCTTATGCGCATAGTAATTTGGATTCGGATGAAGTCCTTTACTATGTGAAGGGCAATTTTATGAGCCGAAAAGGAATTGAACCAGAGTCTATGACAATCCATCCCATGGGCTTGCCACATGGTCCTCAACCGGGGAAAATCGAAGCATCATTTGGAAAGAAAGAGACGATTGAATTGGCGGTAATGATCGACACATTTTTGCCCCTACACTATGCCGAATCGCTGAAAGATATTAATGACGAAAACTATCCTTATTCGTGGCAAGAATCATGATTATCGACCCAAACAAACAATCTTTTCAAGACAATTACAAATTGATGATTGGGTCTATTGTGCCTCGCCCGATTGCGTTTGTTTCCACAAAATCTAAAGATGGAATTGACAATGTGGCGCCGTTCTCTTTTTTTAATGGCGTCTGTTCAAATCCGCCCACCATTTCATTTTGTCCTGTGCGAAGGGGCTCGGACGGGCAAATAAAAGACACGCTAAAAAATATTCAAGATACGGGTGTATTTTCCCTGAACATTGTGAGCGAATCATTTGCATCAGAAATGGTGGAAACGGCGACCGAATATCCGTCTGATGTCAGTGAATTTGAGGCTTCTGGATTGACCCCCATTCCTTGCGAAAATATTGATGTGATGCGTGTTGGCGAGTCCAAAATTTCCTTTGAATGCGAACTCAATCAAATCATTGATATTGGCGATGGCAGTCTAGGAAGTGGCTCACTGGTTTTGGGTACCATCGTTCTATTTCATATTGCAGATGAACTCTATGAGCAAGGCAGAATTGACTTAGAGGCACTTCAACCTATCGGTCGCCTGGCAGGAGCCAACGGTTATTGTAGAACCACAGATCGATTTGAAATTCAACGGAAGGTAAAACCTGAGCAATAAAACAAAATAGTCTATGCAACCAGAAATATGAATAACAAACTCAAAAATAGAATTTATCAAGCTCAATGTTACGGCAATGTAGAGCCGATTGAATACATGACACCCTACCCCAATATCGCAGCCGTGATTGAAGGGCAAAATATCAAATATGCCGATTTGATTATTCATGAAGCATCTGGTATGACGAATCACGATTTTTACGCAAAAGTTCAGCAAACATCCCATTGGCTGGAAAGCTTGGGATTGAAAACGGAAGAACGTGTTTTTTTGCCATCACTGCCTTTTCCACAAGGAGAAATTCTCGCGTTCGGGATTTGGCATTTTGGTGCGAGTCTGGTCCTTTCATCATCTGAATGGGAAGAAAGAACCCTCTCTGAAAGTGAGTGTAAAAACATCATTCCGAAAGAACTGGACTTATTTGAAACAGTTTCAAGCTTCCCCAAAGAATATAACCCAAAACACAAGGCAAACCTTGATGATGAGGCTGTGATTTATTGGACAAAAAATGGGCACGGCATTCAGCTTAGTCAATATAATATTTTGGCCAATGTGAATGGCGTCCAATATTTTCTCAATTTGCTTGGGGAAGAAAAAATCTATACTGATCTTAAATCAGATTCAATGGAATGGCTTGTGTTTCAAACCATTCTCCCCCTCTATGCACATAGTTTATTTACAGACAAAAATCCCAATTGCTTGATTGGACGGAAAAATCAATTTAATAATCAAAACTTTACTCTCATGGAAGATTTAAGTCGATTCTCGAAATATACTGATACGGATATTCTTATTTCTCCAGAGAATACCTGTGCCCTTTCCTTAGGGCAAGACCCTTTGCATATGACAAACATTACGGAAAATGCTGACTCTCTTTGCATAGAAGGTCATTCTGTGATGATGGGGTATTTGGATGAATCCTTGAATGAGAAATCATTTCATGATAACGCGCTTCATTTGAAAAAGAGTGAGCGTTAGAGAAGATTCATCGTCGTAAACTCCTCTGAATGATAAAGTTTTTTGTTCCACATTTCATGCCATTCAGACGACCAAACGACATTGGCGTTCAATGAAAAGTGGCACGAATATCCTTATTCGTGGAAGATGCACGAAAAGAGTGTTCGCTACAAACGCACGAGAAAGGATTCTCGTGCCACATTCAAGACATTGCTAAAAAATCAAAGCATGGATTCCGTGTCTCTGCACGGAATGACAATGGTTTTTTGGTTTGACCACAGAAGATTCCACGCAGCAAGCTGCTCTGAATGACACTTCTTTTTTATTGTCTCAAATCTCATCTCATTCAGAACGAACAAAGTGAGTGAAGAATCTATTTGAAAAACTGCACTATTATAAGTCAATTCAAAGGAATGGTGGCTTTAATCACAAAAGATTCATCGTCGTAAACGCCTCTGAATGATAAAGTTTTTTGTTTAGCGCCTTTTTTCTCTTTGTTTTTTGGGGGGGGGCGCGTAACATCCGCGACTTGCGTAAGAAGATCACGATGATTTGTCTACGCTTAACTCAACAATAAATAAAGATAAGGGGATTTACATGTCTCATTTAAAAACAAGTTGGCGCGTTTTATTCGCCACAATCCTGTTCAGCATGACTGCTGGGCTATTTGCACAAAACAGTGCACCGGAATTTCTTTCCGAACCATCCTTGATTGCAGTACCGGACTTTGAATATGTCTATGATGCAGCCGCAATGGACCCAGATGGAGATGCCATTAGCTTTAGTGCTACTGGATTACCTGCTTGGCTAACGCTTGACCCACAAAATACAACTGCCTATTTTTCAGATGGATGGTCGAATCACATAGCGGACAATATTCAAAAATTAGTTCAAGCACCAAACGGTAAATTATGGTTTTGGCAGGGCAACAATAATACGCTTCAAAAAATGGACCCAGATGGATCTAATATTGAAGATGTCAATACTGATTTAAATTGGGTGAATGCTCTTTCCTTTGGTTCTGATGGAACGCTTTACGTCATGGGTAATAGTAATGATGGAGCTTTAAATGGACTTTCCAAATTGCATCCTGATTCTAGCCAATTTGAATTAATGAATTCTGATGTAGGGTGTAATAACCAGTATATCGCAATTGCAGATGATGGCTCTGTTTGGCAATCTGACAATTGTTATAACCGATTAAGGCATTATGCTGCAGATACCACTACTTTTGAAGATTTTACTATCTCTGAATCTAACAATATGCGGAGTATTGCCATTCATCCCGATGGAACCATTTGGTTTACTGAGGAAAATTGGGATGGCAAAATCAAAAGTTTTGATCCCAGTGATTCTACCGTTACCACCGTTTTTCAAGATGAGAACTTTCATAATCCAAGAGAAATTATGATCGATGGAAATGGTGCTGTTGTTGTATTTTTTAGTAGCGTAAATAACCAAGCAGGCTTATACCATTTGAACGGAGCAAATGGACCTACACTTCTTACAACCGATTGGGCCGATGGTTGGTCTGGAAACCCTGCAACAGGAGATATTTGGGGAGATAGCTGGAGTCAGATTTACCATTTTCAGGCAGGAACAGGAACACGCCTTTATGGAACACCTGTAGCTTCTGACCATGGTGAATATGCTATTTCTCTTAGTGCGGATGATGGACAAGGAAATACAACAAACCACGATTTTACCCTTATGGTAGATTCTACTGTTGTTTTTTACAGCATGAATATGGACAGCAACTTGACCGACCCTGCTAATTGGGATTACGTCTCAGAGGGACTTGTTTTAGGCTGGACAAAAGAGAATTGTACGTGTGATGGTTGTAATGACGTGAACCTAATTAATTACGTCGAAGACACATGTCATCAGTGGTCTGATTCTTTTGCGGGCGTTCTAGGCTCACCCACTGGAACACGCTGGTCTCGATCTTCTACTGACTCATCCAGTATTGATGATTATCAAGAATATTACTATTGGCATATCCAAGAGGCATCAAACGACGGAAAATCTGTATCCATGTGGGATGAAACAGCTAATAAAATGTATGACATTCAGCCCGTGGGCGAATGGCCAGACCAATGGCAAGCGTCTCAAAATGGAGATGATTTAGCTTATTATCGCATTGGGAAAGGCGACGGATATGCAGTAAATCCAAGCATAGTTTCAATCACTGATGTGCCAGAAGATCAAGGCGGACGGGTATATCTTACCTTTGCTCAATCTGCTTGGGATACGGATGAATTACCAGGTCGATCTACAGAATCTTACACAATCCAACGTAAAGATGGTGACACCTGGGTTGGTTTAACATCTATTGGTACTTATGGCAGTGATGAGTATGTGGTAGAAGTTTCGACTTTGAATGATTCCACAAGTAATGGAGACAACGCTGCTGAATTTCGCGTGATAGCCAACATGGACGAAGGAAACTTTGTAAGTGTGGTAGGCGCTGGACATTCAGTTGATAATATTGCTCCTGGAACGCCAGATGATCTTGCAGGTGAAATTGTTGATGGTGCCGGTGAGTTAACTTGGGCCGCATCCACAGCAAATGATCTTGCTCACTACAAAGTATATCGTGGTGCAACGGCAGATTTTGTTTCGAGCACAGATTCTTTTGTAGGCGAAAGCGCTAGCTCCAACTACACTGATTCTGAAATGGCAGGCGGCGATAATTATTACGCTGTAACTGCTGTTGATGTTCATGATAATGAAAGTGATCCTTCGGCGACATTTGCCTTAACAGGAGGCACAAATAGTGCACCTGTGTTAGCAGATATCAGTGATCAATCTTTTGATGAAGATGGTTCATTGGATATTACGCTTTCTGCTACAGATTCAAATGGAGATGGCTTAAGCTTTAGCGCTTCTTCTGACCAAACAGATGTTCAGGTCAGTGTAAGTAATGATGTTTTAAGCATTATGGCCTCAGAGGATTGGAATGGTTCAGCCACAATTACAGTTGAAGTCAGTGATGGAAGTCTATCTGATAATACAACATTTGTGCTTACCGTTGCTGCTGTAAATGATGCGCCGAGCGAGTTTACATTATCAAGTCCACATGATGCTACGATTGATATCATGCAAAGTAATATGAATGATACGCTTTGGTTTGCTTGGACTCCTTCTCAAGATGTAGATGGAGATCAGCTTACATACAGCATAGATTTTTCTACTGAGTTTGCTTTCTTTCAGTCAATTGTCACCATAAATGATGATGCGACTGCGTATGCACTTTACGCTGATATTGCTTCAGCAGTTACCACTCACGGAATACAAGGTGGTGATTGGCAAGTGACAGTAAGCGATGGAAGTGAATCTGTTTCGGCAGAAAATGGGCCTTATTCGTTTAATATTAATACTACAACTTTAGCTGTTGATAATAATGCGATGCCACAAGTGTTTGCTTTGCATCAAAATTATCCAAACCCATTTAATCCAAGCACGACGCTTCAGTATGATTTAGCTGAAGAATCTTTTGTTCGTGTTACGATTTATGACATCATGGGTCATCGGATTAAAACATTGGTCAACACCCAACAAAATGCAGGTTTTAAATCTGTCGTTTGGGATGCAACTAATAATTTAAATCAACCTGTAGGTGCTGGAATGTATCTTTATAGAATCACTGCAGGAAATAATCATCAGATGAAAAAGATGGTATTGTTGAAGTAATTCTTAGTTTAATCAATAAAATAAAAAAGGGACAGTTTACTGTCCCTTTTTTATTTACCTCATATATTATGTCATCCATAAGTCCGACGAACGGAAGAATCTCCATCCCCCATTGTCATTAAGTTCAACAATAATCTCACACCTTACTATGTCATCCTGAACGAAGTGAAGGATCTACGTTGAGGGCTGAAATACCTTGAGTTTAAACAATGGTTTTTTGGTTTAACCACAGAAGATTCCACGCAGCAAGCTGCTCTGAATGACACTTCTTTTTATTGTCTCAAATCTACTGTCATTCAGACGACCAACGAGAGGAAGCATCTACTCAAGCAACTGAACGAGCTTGGCGTTCAATGAAAAGTGCCACGAATATCCTTATTCGTGGAAGAGACACAAAAAGAGTGTTCGCTACAAACGCACGAGAAAAGATTCTCGTGCCACATTCAAGACATTGCTAAAAAATCAAAGCATGGATTCCGTATCTCTGCACGGAATGACAATGGGTTTTTGATTAGCTACAGAAGATTCTTCGTCGAAAACTCCTCTGAATGATAAAGTTTTTTGTTTGTTTAAAATTCTAGTGCCATCTCCTTTACAATCCTTCGTTTTTTCCATAATTATTCTATAAATTAAGACATTGTTATCGGAGTTTAATTATGAAAAAAATAATACCAATTCTCATTACTTTTCTTTTAAGTCAAATACTTGCTGGTGAAAGTCAAAAATTGGGCAAAGCCCTTTCCCTTGAGGAATCAACGCCCTTATCTTCACTTTTAGAAAATCCAGAATCATTTTTGGACGAACATGTGCAAATTACTGGGACTATCGTAGATGTATGTGCCCATCGTGGATGTTGGATAGAAATGTCTGGTGATCAGCCTTTTCAAAGTATTATTGTCAAGGTCAATGATGGTGAAATCATTTTTCCACTTACGGCAAAAGGTCACCAAGCTCAAGTGGAAGGCATTTTCGAAAAACTCACCCTCACTGACGAGCAAGCACAAAAGCAGAAAGAAATGTCTATGGAAGAAAGCGGCCAAACATTCGATCCAAAAAAAGATAAAATCACGGAAGCAGATAAAACCATTTACCGCCTTAAAGGTCTGGGTGCGGAAATTCAGGATTAAATTTTCTCCCAAGCTTGATTAAATAATTTTTATAAAATATCATGAAAGTCAAATGGCGCAAATGGAATAATATCGTTCACAGAGATGTGGGTTATCTTGCTTTTGGGCTGACTCTCATTTATGCCATTTCTGGCGTAGCGGTAAATCATGTTTCAGATTGGAACCCAAGTTACAAAATAGAGAATCAAACTGTTCAAATTGAGGATATTTGGGGCAACAATCCTATTAACCAAGACGTTATGGCAAATATCCTTACTGAAATAAATTTAGAGGGTCCGATTAAATCTAGTTTTATGCCAAACCCGAATACCTTAAAAATATTCTTAGAAAAAGAAACATTAACCCTCTATCTCAATACAAAACGCATCAATATCGAAACCGTGAGTGAGAGATCTATTTTATACGAAATGAATTTTCTTCATTTAAACCATCCTAAAAAGATTTGGACATTTATGGCAGATTTATTTGCTATCGTCTTGGGGCTTTTAGCCATTACAGGACTCTTTGTTCTCAAAGGGAAAAAAGGAATTACGGGTCGTGGCGCATGGCTAACGATTGCTGGTATTGCTATTCCTGTTCTCTTTTTGATATTATATTTATAAAAATATTAACATGGCGGATATTAGTTGCCTGCCTGTTCGTAATGGAACGCAGACAGGTAAGTAATTTTCATGTATACCCAATCAAATCCCCAAATGTTGGGGATAAATGGGGGTTGATAAAAAAAGATAAAAATGAAAATTACGATTAACCCTCGCTAAAGTAATAGTAACGAATTACTTCAATCTAAAAAACCCTTTCCTTTTATAAGAATAAATCTATAAATTAGACCGACCAGTCGGTTTATATTATGGAACAATCACGCAAAGACGAACGAAAAGAGCAAATATTAAACGCTGCATTATTGGTGCTCGTAGAAAAAGGTTATGAATCCAGCCGGATTGATGACATCGTCGCGAAATCTAGTCTCAGTAAAGGTGCAATCTATTGGTACTATAAATCTAAAAAAGAAATTTATTTAGATTTGGTGAACTTTTGGGTTTTACGATATAGTGCTTTTTTAAACCATATCGTAGAAAAAGATGCCCTTCCCTCTCAACAGCTTCAAGATTTATTTCAATATTTTATTGATCAATATGAAAGTAACCCCGAACCTTTTAAGGTCTTGGCAGAATTTTGGTCTATGGTTGGAAAAGACGAGGATTTTAAGGATAAATTGCAGACGGTATATTCTAATTTCCAAGCTTTGGTGGCAACTATTATTTCAGCAGGTGTTCAATCGGGTGAATTTAAAAATGTAAACATCAAGATAACGGCATTGTCTATTATGGTCAATATTGAATCTATCATTTGGTTCACTTTATTTGATGCTCATGGGGTTACCGCAAAAGAATATATGGAAACCATCAAAGAATTTATTTTAGCAGGAATTATTAAAAAACCATCATAAAGGAATTTATTATGAGCAAAAACACAGTTCAAACTGGAGGACATTTTCTCATTCAATCTGTTAGAGACGACGAGGTATATTGCAGAGAAAAATTCACCGAAGAACACCGCGATATTGAACAAATGGTAAAAGAATTTGGGAAAGAGCGCATTTACCCCAACAAAGATCAAATTGAAAAATATGATAAAGATTTAAGTTTATCTCTCATCCGCGAAGCAGGTGATTTGGGCCTTTTGGGCGTGAATGTTCCAGAAGAATACGGCGGAATGGATTTAGACAAAATCACAACAGCCATTGTAATAGAATCCATTGCTACGGGTTATTCTTCTTCTTTCCTCACCACTTTTTCAGTTCAAACGGCAATTGGTATGCTTCCCATCGTTTGGTTTGGAACCAAAGAACAAAAAGAAAAATATCTACCAAAATTAGTCACAGGTGAATGGATAGGTGCTTATGGTTTAACCGAACCTTCGGCAGGATCAGATGCGCTCTCAGGCAAAACAAAAGCTGTCCTTTCTGAGGATGGGAAACATTATATTTTGAATGGAGAAAAAATCTTTATTACTAATGGTTCCTGGGCAAAAGTCTTTATTGTATTTGCCCAAGTAGATGGGCAAAAATTTAGTGCGTTTATTGTGGATCGTGATACCCCCGGATTCGAAATTGGCCAGGAAGAAAAGAAAATGGGCATCAAAGGTTCCTCTACAACGCCCTTGACATTTATAGATGCAAAAGTGCCCATAGAAAACCTTCTCTATGAAGTGGGCAAAGGTGCAACTATTGCTTTTAATGCGCTAAATATTGGTAGATTTAAATTGGGCGCTGCTGAAGTAGGCGGCATGAAAGAAACCATTAACTATGTTCTTAATTATGCTTTAGAACGCAAACAATTTGGGCAATCCATTTCTAACTTTGATGTCATTAAGGGGAAACTCGCCCAAATGGTCATGCTCACTTATGCATCGGATAGTATGGTTTATCGCACAATTGGACTAATTCAAGATGAAATTGACAAGCTGGATAAATCGTCGGAATCCTTTTATTTAGAATTAGGTGCCGCTATGGAAAAATATGCGATTGAAACGTCAATGGCAAAAATTTATGGCAGTGAATCTATGGCATTCGTCTTGGATGAAGGGATTCAAACCATGGGTGGTTATGGATTTATAGAAGAATATCCTTTAGCCTCTACTTATCGTTCTGATCGAATCAATCGAATTTGGGAGGGAAGCAACGAAATTAATCGCCAAATTATCACAGGGTATATGATGAAAAAAGCGTTGCTTGAGGAATTACCCATCCGAGAATCTATAGGGAAAATTGATGCCTTTTTAGATACAAACGCGCCAAAAGATGAATCAGGAATTCTTGCGAAAGAAAAATATGCGATTGAAACAGGCAAGCGAATGACCTTATATTTATTTCATAAAGCATTGAATGAATATGGTCAAGATCTGAAACACGAGCAACAACTCACAGAAATATTGGCAAATATGTTTATGGAATTATACACAGCAGAAAGTGTCATAGCTCGTGCGGAATATAGTGTGAACTCTAAACAGGCTAAACCGATTGTATTAGACATTGCCCGCGCTTATACGGCTGAAATATCTTTGACCTTATTGAACAGAGCACTAACGGGGATGAATGGTATTACAAAAGGAAAATTGTCTGCATCTCATAGCGAATATTTAAAGAAATTTGAAGCACGGATGCTTCTCGCAACAGACATTATTGGATTAAAAAGAAAAATTGCTAACTATACTTACTCACAAAAATCATATCCATTCTAGGAGGAAAAATGAAACTATTTAAAAAGAAAAAAATCAAAGCAATTCAAAAAATAAAATCAAACACCTTGTTTGTTTTTGATATCGACCAATATCTATTCAATCGAGAAACACGTCGAAAAAAACAAAGGAGTCAAGCATGATTCAATCTGTCATTGTTGATGCGGTTCGCTCACCCATCGGGATAAAAAATGGGCAATTAGTCGGGGTTCGTCCTGATGATTTAGCAGCGCAGGTGGTTAAAGGATTATTGGCACGTCATGAATCACTTTCACCCAATGCCATTGAAGATGTGGTTTTGGGATGTGCCTTTCCAGAAGGGCCACAAGGCATGATTATGGGCCGTTCAGTCGCTATTTTGGCTGGGATCCCCAAAGAAGCGGGCGGAAAAGTGGTGAATCGTTTTTGTGGTTCTTCCATGGATGCAGTGCATCAAATTAGCACGGCCATTGAAGCTGGAGATATTGACGTGGGAATTGCAGTTGGCATTGAAGATATGTTCAGTGTTCCCATGGGCGGATTTGCACCAGATTTTCACCCTGAACTTGCGGAACAAGAATTCTATATCGGCATGGGTGAAACGGCTGAAAATCTAGCCAATGATGGGAATATCTCGCGCGAGACACAAGATGATTTTGCCATACTGTCACATGAGAAAACACTAAAAGCGTATGAAAACGGACATTTTGATAATGAATTAATTCCCATTGATATTTATGGCGAAACGACTATAGAAAAAGATGAAGGTCCGCGCAAACCTGATGTGGAAAAAATTAAAAGTCTTCATTCTGCTTTTATGGAAGATGGAACCGTTACGGCGGCCTCAAGTAGTCCCATTTCTATCGGAGCTTCTGCACTTTTGATTACAAGTGAATCCTTTGCAAAAGAGAATGGGTTATCCATTCGAGCTAAGATTCTGAGTAGAGCCGTCGCGGGCGTAGATTGGACTCGAATGGGTGCGGGTCCTCTCCCCGCCACAGAAAAAGCTTTGAAAAAAGCGAATCTCACAATGGATAAAATTGAGAGTATCGAGTTGAACGAAGCTTTTGCCGCCCAAGCTCTTTTTGTTATTCAAAAAGGTGGATGGGATATAGACAAAATTAATATTAATGGTGGAGCAATTGCCTTGGGCCATCCTTTGGGGTGCTCTGGAGCTCGGATTTTAACCACATTGATAAACGTCATGGAACAAAATGATACGCATCTTGGTCTTGCGACCATGTGCATTGGAAGTGGACAAGGCATTGCGACAATCATTGAACGATGAGAACTGTATGAAACTGAAAGACCCAATGAGTGGATTAACCCACATTATCGGTGCGATATTTTCTGTCATTGCTACAATTTTACTCATCTATAAATCTGGCAATCCATTTGATCCATGGAAGATATTTTCTTTTTCCATATTTGGCGGAGGGCTTTTTTTATTGTACACCGCCAGCACACTTTATCATTGGATTAATGTCACTGGAAGAGCAGCCTCAATCTTAAAACGTTTGGATCATATGATGATTTATGTCCTCATTGCCGCTACTTATACTCCAATTTGCTTAGTCCCGTTACGGGGTCCCTGGGGATTGAGTTTAGCTGTCTTTATTTGGGGATTGGCATTTTTTGGTATATTATGGAAATTATTTAAATTTGATTTCCCAGAGTGGTTCTCTACCGTTTACTATGTCTTTATGGGGTGGCTGTCGCTCATTGCAATTTGGCCATTGATTATTGCCCTTCCAATGGGCGCGATTTTTTGGTTATTTATGGGTGGGTTATTTTATTCTATCGGAGTCATTTTTTATTCTTTAGATCGAGAAGAATCTCCGCGAAAAGGATTTGGATTCCATGAAATTTGGCATGTTCTGGTTTTGGCCGGTAGTTTCAGCCACTTTTGGGTCATGTATCGTTACATCACTATTTTTGAACATTTAATGAAAACATAGAGGAAATCATGAAAGATAAAATTGAAAAAGTAGCTGTTTTAGGCGCAGGCGTCATGGGGGCACAAATTGCTGGACATTTGGCTAACGCGGGCATCCCCTCTCTCCTATTTGACATCAATCAAGACTTGGCAAAAAAAGGAGTGGAATCTCTCACAAGTTTAAAACCTGCTCCCTTATATAAACCGAAAAATGCTTCCATGGTCGAGCCCTGTAATTATGATGAGCATTTGGAAAAATTAACTGAGGTCGATTGGGTTATTGAAGCCGTTGCGGAAAGATTAGATATTAAACATACTGTTTATCAAAACATCATTCCTCACTTGAAATCCACTGTCATAATATCGTCAAATACATCTGGGATTCCACTCAATGATTTAATATCCGTTTTCTCTGATGATTTGAAAAAAAGATTCATGATTACACACTTTTTTAATCCACCCAGGTATATGCGTCTATTGGAATTGGTGAAAGGGGAAAATACCAGTCAAGAAGTCTATGATACAATCGCCTCTTTTGGCGAAAATATGCTTGGAAAAGGCATCGTTCACGCAAAAGACACCCCCAATTTTATTGGGAATCGGATTGGCGTTTTTGGCATGATGGTCACATTGGAAATTGCAGAAAAAATGGGACTCACGGTTGAAGAAGTGGACAAACTAACAGGCACGATTACGGGACGCCCCAAAAGTGCGACCTTTCGAACGGCAGATGTGGTTGGATTAGATACACTTGCTCACGTAGCACAAACCAGTTATGATCGTGGTGAAAATGACGAAGAACGAAATGTATTTAAAATTCCATCCATTCTAAAAACCCTTATTGACGAGGGGCGATTGGGGCAAAAATCAAAAGCAGGCTTTTATAAAAAAACGAAAGAAGGCATCTTATCTTTAGATTTTGCAACGGGAGATTACACACCACAAAAAGTAGTACGTTTTGATGGATTCCGTCTGGCAAAAGATCGCCAATATGCTGGAGATAAAATTAAAGCCATGGCTTTTAGTGACGATAAAGCCGGAAAATTCTTTTGGGAAGTTTTGGCACGCACATTATTGTATTCAGCAAATCGTATTCCTGAAATTAGTGATGATATTATCAATATAGATCAAGCGTTAAAATGGGGATTTGGCTGGGAATTGGGTCCATTTGAAACCTGGGATGCGATTGGCGTTTCTGAATCTCTTGCAAGAATGAAAGCAGAAGGAAGATCTATACCCGCTTGGATTCAAACCATGTTGAATTCTGGCAGAGAAACATTCTACACAATCGAAAATGGAATGCGAACGTATTACGATCCAAATAATAATATAGTTCAACAGCAGGACAATGGAACAAAATCGCTCAATCTTCTCTTGCAAAAATCAGCGGGGAATCTCATCAAAAAACATTGGAGTGCCAGCCTCATTGATTTGGGCGATGGTATTTTGAATGTAGAATACCACTCTATCCTTCAACCCACTCTAAATCCCATCGATGGATCTATGGTTGAAATAATCCAAACCGGATTGGAATTATTGGATGCAGGGAAATACAAAGGGATGGTCTTAGGACATCAGGGAGCCAATTTTTGCGCTGGAGCTAATTTGGCAGGTATTCTTCAATTTTGTGAAGATAAGGATTGGGATGGATTAGAGAAGACGGTGAAAACCTTTCAAGACTTAACGCAAGCTATCCGATTTTCTAAAGCCCCCGTTGTGGCGGCTCCTTTTCAATTAACCCTTGGTGGCGGATTTGAATTTATAGGACCTGCTGCCCATCGTGTAGCTTCTGCTGAGCTTTATATTGGTGCGGTAGAAGTGGGCGTTGGACTCATTCCTGGAGCTGGAGGAAACTTACGACTTCTCCTGAATCTTTTTGAAAATGCAGGAAAAGGAGGCATTCGAAATGCATTCCAAATTGCACAAAAAGCATTCGAAACCATTGGATTTGCTAAAGTTGCCACCAGTGCGGATGAAGCCAAATATCTAGCTTATCTCCTCAAATCTGATACGGTTGTCATGAATGACGATCAACGTATCTGGGTCGCAAAACAAAAAACCATGACGTTAGCAGAAAATTATGAACCACCCCAGTATCGCGATGATCTTAAATTGCCTGGTGCGGGTGGACGAACAGCCATGACAATGGCTCTCAAAGGGTTCAAATCTTCTGGGAAAATTTCTGATCATGATGAATTTATCGGGAAAAAGTTAGCGTATGTTATTACGGGCGGAGATAAAGCGGGTCTCACAAAATCTGTGGAAGAGCAATATCTTTTGGATATAGAACGCGAAACATTTATCTCGCTTGCTGGAGAAAAATTATCTCAAGATCGTATTCGATTTATGCTAAAAAAGGGTAAGCCATTACGGAACTAATGAGGCGAAAGTCTATAAAGTCGAAAGTGCTTTGCGAAAGGTTTTCCCTATTCAACTTTCATACTTTTTTCTTTGGAACAGGATCATATCCGCTATCTCCCCAAGGATGACACCGTCCCAATCTTTTAATCGCGAGCCATAAACCTTTTATCGCACCCCACTCATCCAAAGCATCTATGGCGTAATGGGAACACGTGGGTGAATAGCGACAAGAATTTGGGAAAACCGGCGAGATAAACCATTGATACATTTTAATGGGAATTTTGAGAATAAGAGAAAATATTTTCACAAAATGCTTAGCTAATATGCCCCATAAAATAGATGGTAAAAATACCCGCCGTTAATAAAACAATTTGAATCAAACTTTCTTTAACGCTGAAATGGTGATGTAAATCTGGAATTAAATCAGCCAAAGCAATATAAATAAAACTGGCGGCTGCAATGCCCATCACATAAGGTGTTAAAAATTGCATTTGATCCATTAAAAAATAAGCTAAAACCGCCCCTATCACAGAACTCAATCCAGAAACAATATTCAATCCAAAAGCTTTTTTCTTTGAATATTTATTTTTTAATAGAATAGCAAAATCACCTACTTCCTGCGGAACTTCATGAAATACGACTGAAATTGCGGTTACGATTCCCAAGTGATAATCGGCCAAAAATGCACCTGCGATCAATATGCCATCTATAAAATTATGAAACGCATCTCCGATTAAAATTAAAGGACCTGAAGCTTCATGCACTTCGCAAGCATGACTGTGACAATGACGCCAAACCACAAATTTTTCTAAAGTAAAGAACAGAAGAATGCCCAACAATAAAGTGAGTCCGAGTTGGGGAACGGGTAAATGTTCCAATGCATGAGGAATCATGCCCAAAAATGCAGTGCCCAACAATGTTCCTGTCGCATAGCTGATAAGCCCTGGAATCAAAGTGTTTTGTATTCGATTCGGGAATAATAGAAAAAGCCCAGAAAGAAGAATTGCCCCAAGGCTACCCAAGAGACTGAAAAAAATGATTGTGCCTAGTAAGATAATTTTCTCCTAAATAAATGATGACTATTTATGCGCATTTTTTTTGAATACCATTGTTGAATTTACTGTTTTTTTACATTCCTTTTAGTTTGTCATTCTATTTTTTTATCCTAATAAAACTGGTAAATATTTGAATCCACTTCGATTTATTTTGTATTTTCGGACATGGGTATCCGCTTTTTATTGATCAATTCACATCACCTTACAACTTAGGAGATAGTTCATGAAACTCTTACATCCTATTACAAACCGATGGCTCGTTGTTATTGGTGCTATTATGATTCAACTTGCATTAGGCGCGATATACGCTTGGTCTGTATTTACAAAAATTTTAACAGATCCAATGGGTCTTTATCAATTTACCGCTACTCAAACGGCATGGGTATTTTCTGCTGGACTTGCCACCTTTGCTATTGTGATGGTTCTTGGTGGAAAATGGCAGGCGAAGTCAGGCCCAACCATTGTTGCTAGAGCAGGTGGTCTTTTACTAGGCTTAGGTTATATATTAGGTGGATTCTTCGGACAATCTTTTTTAGCGCAATTTTTCTTTATTGGTATCATCGGTGGTGCGGGAATTGGTCTCGCTTATGTTGTGCCCATTGCTGTAGGCGTAAAATGGTTCCCAGATAAAAAAGGAATGATTACCGGTCTAGCTGTAGCAGGATTTGGATTTGGGGCAACCATCTGGGTCAAATTAGCAGGCTCATGGTTTGGCGGTTTACTCAATACAACTCATGTATTTGGTTTGCCAAGTGTCCAAAGTGTTTTTGTGATTTATGGATTTATTTTTACAATTTTAGTTTTAATTGGAAGTTTTGTTATGGTTAATCCGCCAGAAGGGTATCAACCTGAAGGATGGGAACCATCCCAAGAATCGATTGAACGATCATCAATAGAATTTTCTTCCAACCAAATGTTAAAAATGCCTCAATTTTACATGTTATGGGGTGTCTTTATTTTTTCCGCATTATCAGGACTTATGGTTATTTATTGCATCAAATTATTTGGTATTGATGCCTTACAATATCATGGAATTAAAAATGCAAGTGTTATTACGGGAACTGCTATGGCATGGTATGCTATTTTTAATGGAATTGGTAGAATCGCTTGGGGGACAATCTCTGATAAATTAGGACGAAAAACTGCCATCATTTATATGACTGTCATACAAGGATTCATCATGCTCATGATGTATCATATATTTATTACCTTTGGAATGGTAACGGGGTTTATCATAGGCGCTTCAATAATCGGATTTAATTTTGGGGGAAATTTTGCACTCTTCCCAGCTGCAACAGCAGATTTTTTTGGCAACAAAAACCTAGGAACCAATTATGGTTGGATGTTTACCGCTTATGGCATTGCAGGTATTGCGGGACCCCAATTAGCAGGATTTTTTAAAGATTCAGCTCAAGGTTCAGGCGATCCAAGTATTTGGATGACACCCTTTATTATTGCAGGTGTCGCTTGCCTAATTGGTGCTGCAATCATGGCTTCAATACATCCGCCAAAAATTGCAGATTAAAAACTATATTTCAATCCGATTTGAATATGAGAGAAATCTTCTAATTTAGTAAAAGGGTTTTCCGAATTTTCTTCATCTCCGATGAATTGGCTTAATTGGGCTTCAATGCCCCAACTTTCAGATGGAGAATAAAAAACTCGTGCGCCGATCATATATCCATTTTCATCCAAGTTCATAAAGGTATTTGCACTCAATTCTAACCGATCATCCATAAGCCAACCTGTTGCAGATAGACTTAAACCATTTTCGGCAAACATGGCAAAAGGTGTTCCCATTCCTGGCGAAAAGGTGTCTATATCTTGATGATATAAAACCATTCCCGTGAGAGTTACAAGTGTAAGCTCCGATACTTCAATGATTCTACTTCCAATATATTGAGCATTTAAGGCAATGTCTAAAGGTCCAGGAATTTCTAACTGTATTACATATTGTAAATATTCAGCATTATTATCAAAGATATTAAAATCGTTTTTAATGATAGTCCCTTTGGAATTAAAGTATCCAAATTCACCTCGAAGAGTCATATCACCAAGAAATGTAACCAAATTTGCTCCATAAACTTCAGTCGATCGAAAACCAAAATTAAAATTTGGCATGCCGCCTTCAACTAGTGTAAACCCACTAAGACTAAACAGTCGATCATGCCCCTTAAAATAGGATAAACTCACATCTGCGGCTGGAAATGATCCTCGCAATCGAAATCCAATCTCCATTGGATCTTCAATTTCCACATATGAATCCGGTTCATCCATGGGAGGTTTGATGGGAAAATCATCTTCACCAAACGTAAGTCTATTCGGTGTATGCCCTGGGATAATCACGGTTTCAAATTGGTAATCTCCAAATATCAAATTAACTGAAGCCGAATTTGAACCAATTTTGCGGTCCGCTCCAGGCATAAACATAAAATAATAATCATAAGCATTTAAATTATCCGTAGGATTGTTTCCATCTACCATTCCCCATGCATGAATTTGTTTTCCCAGTTTCACTTCTCCCCAATCAGGGAAATAAGCAACATAAACTTCCCGAAAATCAAATGTTGGCTCCCCATCCCATCTATATTCTATTGCAGAATTTGTAAGGAAATCAAAGGATCCCATTGTATAGCTTGCTTTTATAGTCGCCAACCGAAATGGGAGTTTTATTTCTGACTGATTAGATGTTCGTATCATTTTAGATGGATTGATATTTCCAGAATACGTGAACTGAGCAATTAGGCTCGTTTGGGATAAAAGTAAAAGTAAGAATGCAACTTTAACTTGTCGCTTGTAAATAATCATAGATTTCTCTTGTTTAAAGTCATTATAGGACAATTTCCCATCCCATTAACTTGTGTTTTAGACATATTTCTCGAATCAAACTTTTTTCGTCCATATTCATTCTATTTGACTACTATTCGTGCTAACTACCATTGAAGCTACCATTATTTTGATCATTCTTATTTAATATATTTCCGTTGTATACATTGTTCCTTCTCTAACTACCACTGTAACTACTATTTAATTTCGTGGTAAACGTTTTAAGTTTTTTTCATGAAACAAATTATTTTTAATTCCCGTATCTAATTCTAAATCATCAAAAGTAAGGTTGGTTGTATGATTATTTTGTACATCATTTACAAAAATACCTGACATCACGCGATATTTTCCGACGATTTTATTTTCAAAAGTTTTTATTTTTTTCAAATCGCCCATACGGTCATAGGATTCTTCTTTTACTGCCATATTTAATTTTTTATCTATCCAAGTTTTATGTTTCGAATAGGACGATTTCAATTCAGGATTTGGTACAGCTTCAATCACAAAACAGTCAATCTCACCCACTTTTTCATCTTCTAAACGGCTGAACGTATTTTCATAAATGACCCTACTGGACATATCTTCATAAGTCAAATCAGATCCCATAAAAGAATCTCCTTTTTTCTTGGATGAAATACGTCGAATCTTTTTGAAAGCAGGAAGCCACATGCGCATTTCATCATCTTTATCGTCATGCTCAATTTTAAGAAATGCCACGCCTTTATCATCCTTCGGTGATAAAAACCACATGATTTGTTTTTTACTATCGTCCATACTTTTCGTAAATATTTTTGCTGTTCTGGTTCTCCCTTTTTTATTCGTCAAAACCATGGTGGTAGATGATATCATATCTTTCGGAGATATTCGATCTTCCACCATTTGGGCAATTTCTATACCTGTTTGTGCCATGCCAATTCCAAAGAGACTTATCCATAAAATGATTTTTTTCATTTGAACCTCCTATTGTTCAACAATTCGTTTTTTTAATAATTCAGTGAGCGCAGCCAAAACAGTCAAAGTCCCAAGCGATGTTGAAATCATGGCAAAAACCATAAGACCACCTATATATTGAATAGGGACAAAAGTAGAAAACAATAATGCGCCAAATCCCATATTTGAAGCTGCATCAAGAATAATAGGGTATCCCACATCGTCGATGACTTCCTGGCTCAAATTGTCAACCTTATTTGGATCGCGTGAATACCGTCTAAATTGAGCAATATAATGAATAGCAAAATCCACACCCACACCAATAATGATTGAGGCTAATATAGCCGTAATATGACTAAGCTTTACATCAAACAGCCCCATAAAACCAAAATTTAGAATCACGGCTGCAGATAAGGGAATAATCGCTAATATTCCCCAATGAAATTTTCCGAAAAACAGACTTGCTATGGCTCCAATTACAAAAATGGATACAATAATACTAATGAGAGATGATTTTATAATGAGAAAAACGAGATCTCTATATACTACGGCCATCCCAGTAATCATAGCAGACAATCCTTCGGGAAAATGATCCATCACGTAGTTTTCAATTTTATCCACAAAAACAATAATTTCTTGTGTCCCCATCATTTTACTTAATGCTGTAACGAGTCCCACTTCATAATCATAATCGACCATGGACT
>JABHGY010000103.1 GCA_018671775.1 Fidelibacterota bacterium | reverse complement strand
TCTTCTATACAAGAAATTTTCATGCCTTGACGTTTTTCTAAAGTCTGAACAAAATGTGATGCCTCGAGCAAAGAATCATGGGTGCCCGTATCGAGCCAAGCATAGCCTCTTCCCATTCGTTCTACTTTTAATCTTTTCTGCTTTAGATAGGATTTGTTTACGTCCGTAATCTCTAATTCTCCTCGAGGAGATGGCTTCTGATTTTTTGCGATTTCAATCACATCGTTCGGATAAAAATATAAGCCAGAAACAGCATAATGACTCTTGGGCTGAGCTGGTTTTTCTTCGATAGAAATAGCATTTCCATCGCCATCAAATTCTACAACACCATATCGCTCAGGATCTGTAACAGAATAGCCAAAGACGACCGCATTTTTATTCGCATCCACTTCTTTGACTGCTTCGCCTAGCTTTTCAGGCAAATGGCCCCCATAAAAAACGTTATCGCCCAAAATCAGACATACATTATCGGAACCAATAAAACTTTCACCCAAAATAAAAGCTTGCGCTAATCCGTCGGGAGAGGGTTGAACTTGATACGAAATGTTTAGTCCAATTTGCTCTCCATTGCCCAATAGATGCTCATACTTCGGCGTATCCTCTGGGGTTGAAATCAAAAGTATATCTCGGATGCCAGCCAACATCAACGTAGAAAGTGGATAATAAACCATGGGTTTATCGTAAATGGGGAGTAATTGCTTACTGGCAACTTTGGTGATGGGATAAAGACGTGTGCCAGATCCGCCAGCTAAAATGATACCTTTCATGGCGTAAGTTTAAAGTTAATACTTGAAAATTAAAAGTTTTAGAAAATGATTATCTTTTTTCTAAGCTTGTCCTTTAATGGAGTAAGGTTCGATATGGGATGGTAAGCGAACATTCATAAATTTTCCAGGAGAATAATCTGGTAGCAATTTCTTTAAGAAAGATTGGATTTCATTTAATTCTAAATTTTCTGCAATACGTAACAGTTCATGCACCGAAGATTCAAGAGCGAGCCAATCGACTTCATAAAGATGAGAATCATCTTTGAGAATCATAATTTTTTTATGATTTGTAGCGATAAGATCTTCTTCTTTCGTTTGCAATTCTTCAAATAATTTTTCGCCAGGACGTAATCCTGTATATACGATGGGAATATCAATCTCTGGCTCAAAACCAGATAAACGAATCAAATCCCGTGCAATCTGAACAATTTTAATCGGTTCACCCATTTCTAATAAAAATATCTCACCCCCGCGCCCAATTGCAGCCGTCTGCAAAATGAGTTGGGATGCCTCTGGAATGGACATGAAATAACGGATCATTTCTGGATGAGTAATGGTGACCGGGCCCCCATCTTTAATTTGCTGTTGAAATGTAGGAATTGCTGAACCAGAACTACCAATCACATTCCCAAACCGAACGGCCATAAACTGGGTTTTTGATGTCAAATCATAGGTTTGGATGAGCCGTTCTGCCATTCGCTTGCTTGCGCCCATCACATTCACAGGATTCACTGCTTTATCCGTCGAAACCAAGACAAATGTCTCTACTTTATATTTATCGGACAGTTTAATCATATTCAAGGTGCCACCAATATTGGTTTTGACCGCAGCCCAAGGATGTTCTTCTTGAATAGGCACGTGCTTAAATGCAGCTGCATGTAACACAATTTGAGGACGATTGTCGTTGAAGATTTTATCCAAATGATTTTTTTCAGTCACGTCTCCCAAAATAGATCTGATGATTGTTTTCGTTTTAATTTTATCCGTTTCAGCTTCAATAGAAAATAAATGCTCTTCACAGTTATCAACACAAATCAATTCACTGGGCTTAAACGACAAACATTGGCGCACTAATTCTGAGCCAATTGAACCACCCGCACCTGTTATCATGATGCGTTTTCCATCAAATAAATTCCCAATGGAATGTCTGTTCAATTTGACTTCTTCCCTGCCTAATAAATCCATATACGAGACATCTCGAGCCATAGATATAGAGACCTTATCGTCAATGAGTTCCGCAAGGCTCGGCACGGTTTTAAATAGTTTGCGTGTTTGTTTACACGCTTTTATAATATGACGCATTTCTTTTCCACTGGCGGAAGGAAGTGTAATTAATATTTCATCAAAAGAAGATGCGATATTTTTTAATTCATCGATAGTCCCTAAAACTTTGGTACCATGTAAAGTTGCAAATCTCTTTTCAGGTGCATCATCCACAAAACCAATAAGCTTAAAAGGTGATACGGATGTATCTAAAATTTCCTTCGCAATTTTTCCACCTGTATGCCCAGCGCCTACAAGGATAATCCTTTTTTTGGACTCATATGTGTGTTGTCCCAAATTTCCTTTGTAATGACTATAATAAACGCGAACAAAAATACGACTCGCAGTGATGAAGCCAAGCGTGAAAAAATAATTGAGCAGAAAAACAGAACGAGGGAAACCTATGAATCCTGAAAAAGACCAAACACCAATCGCAATAAGCACATAAGCACTAGAAACTACTCTTACAATTTTGAACATTTCCCAAAGACTGGTAAAACGCCAAATCACATTATAAAAACCTAGAGCATTAAAAATCAGCCAATGAACCAAAATCATGGCAGGAAGCCAAGAAGTGAAATACGAATAGTATTCTGTTGGAACAGAAAAATCAAAGCGGATAAAAAACGCCGCTAAAAAACTAATCGCAATCATGGACGCATC
>JABHGY010000102.1 GCA_018671775.1 Fidelibacterota bacterium | reverse complement strand
TGGATAGTTTCCATATACTTCAAACTTCTGTGCTAATGGAGCATCTGTATCCACATCCAAAGCAGTGCTTGTCCAGAAAGTATTAACCCGTTGTGTTGTATTATCAGGAATACAGCGGTTATCTACTTCAAAGATTAAACGACCATCTTCCATATCATAATCCCAGCCAGAATCATCCACACCACATTCACCAGCACCATCAGGACACATGACTTTTACATAGGCAAGCGTCATGGTTGGGCCTTTTCTAAAGATTTCATCACATGCGTCTCCACCGCCAGTACCTAAGCAAGCGACATATTCGTCATACAAAGATGCACCGACTAATCCACCAATAGTAGCAGATGTTGTTGCATCAACATAAACAAAAGCAACAGAATCAGCCGCATTTGAAAGTGCAGTTTGCGCATCAACACCAGCCGCTAACATTCCTGCAAATACTTCAGAGAAAATCATTGAGGCTTCTAAGAAGTTGTAGGTAAAGAAGTAAGCCGTAGGCGCGAGTGCTTCATCACCATTAAAGGGGACACCATCGCCACCAGCTGGATCAAATAGATAGCCATGATTTGCTTCAACAATACCTGCAGGAAGCGTATCGCCTGTCATGGGGTTAATTTCGTACGTATCAGGATTACTTGGATCAATGGTTTGACCTTTTCCACCTAACATTGGAACAGTAAAGTTATCATCTCCAGTCCATCCCAAATCATTCCACATGGTTGTATCATAATAAGCAAGATAAGCATCTGTATTTAGAATCGTTACCGTATCGCCGGGAGCCACAGGGACGCCAGTAAAACCATTAAGTGCTCCAGTAGCATCAACGCCAAGTCCAGAGCCAACGCCATCATGTGCTTCCCAGTAGATTTCAAGTCCAGCGGGTGTAGCATGTGTATCGTCCGTGTAATCAATTGTAATCATACCCCAGTTTTCCATAGTTGTGCCTACACCATAATTAACGCCATGAACACCACCGACTAAATCAGGTGCATTAAATTGCGCAAATACACTTGAGAGTGTAATTCCCCAACCCATAGAATAAGCATTTGGGTTATCGGGATGTGTAAAACCAGTTGTGCCAGTCCAATCCCCAGATTCTTGCACTGCAGGAACAGAAACATAAGTTGAGCAGTTTTCTGCGTCAGTTGTGGGATAGGTACTACCGGCATTAATCGAGAATGTGCCTCCATCGTCTAAATTCACATTCATGGCAACACCAAACATTTGTAAGTAAGTTTCGTTGATTAAAGGAACAAGCGCAACGGCGATGGTATCTCCAGTTTCAAATTCTTTTAAAGCGTGCGTATAGCCCATACCAGCAGCAGCAGCAGCAGAGCTTGGCCAAGAAGCTGTTACGGCATAAGAGCTATTGGCATCGTCGGCACTTACAGAATCACGCACTACATAGGTGTATTCCACAATGGCAGCATTCAGGTCAAAATTTCCTTGAATACTTTGTGCAAACATCAAACCGGATATAAGTATCATCGGCAAGATTTGTTTTATCGTTTTTATCATATGAGAACTCCTTCGTTTTTCTATGATTGATTGGATTATTATTCGGTCTTCCATTAAGAACGAACAGGTAAAGCTATTGCTATATGTATGTAAAAACCAAGACATTTAAACGGGTAAGCTGAAAGTCTATAAAGTCGAAAGTGTTCAGGTTGTGAAATTTGTTTTTGCGTCCACAAGGCTTAGTGGAACAAGAAACCCTTCTTGTTTAGAGTGGAACGAGAATCCTTTCTCGTTTTTTAGCACAATCAGGGATGATTATGCCACATCTACAAAGCAAGGCGTATTTTAATGTGCAGTTTCACCGCTGGTTTAATCATCTCGCTTAAGATTTTTTTTCTTTTTCGGATTGATTTTTCGCACAAGGGTCAGAAGCAAAATCATAATACCAAGAATCACTAAAAGGTTTGCTAAAACGATGGTATTGATTTGAAACATATTTTGCCCAGACTCTTTTTGAGAAATGTTTTAGAATCCTTTACAAAACACCTGTGCGTAAAGAAAAAATAGATACCATTTTTCTGATTAAGGTTGGAACGAAGTGAAAATCCCGAACTTGTTTCGGGGCGGAAAATGAAGCCAATAATGGTTTTATGGTCAAATTTTCCAACGAAAATCAGGGAAATGTTAGAATTTTTAATTTGTGCATCATGTTTTTCAAAGGATTCTCTTAACTTTGACCATTGAATTTATCAATAATTTACATTATTTCAAGAAAGGACATTTCCCATGAGAATTGGCGTATTAATTAAACAGGTTCCTGGCGCTGAATCTGCCTTGCCATTGAATGATGCGAAGACAGGCATCCAAGAGGGTCAAGCTTCATTTTTAATGAACGAAAGTGACAGCTACGCTTTAGAAGAAGCACAACAGCTCATCGAAAAAAATGGTGATGGTGAGGTCGTGGCTATTAGTTTGGGCCCAGATCGGGTGCAAAAAATTATTCGAGAAGCATTGGCAAGAGGAGCAAATCGAGGTATGCATCTTCAGACCGAATCCAACGGCATCACAGATCCACTCACCCTGGCAAAACAATTTGCTAAAGTTTTAGAAAATGAAAGCTTTGATCTCATCTTCTCAGGATTACAATCGGATGACGCAGGTATGGGACAAACGGGCATCATTCTGGGGCAATTACTTAATATGTCCACAGCTTCTTTGGTGGTTGGGACAGAATTATTAGAGGGTTCGCTCAAAGTCAAAAGAGAATTAGAAGCAGGATGGTCTCAGTGGCTGACCCTTACATTACCTGCAAGTGTGAGTATTCAATCCGGCCTTAACCAACCACGTTACCCTTCTCTTAAAGGCATCATGGGCGCAAAAAAGAAGGAATTGAAAGTGATTCCCGAATCTGAATTTTTATTATCAGAGGAAAAGCAATCAGTGCAAAAGATATTTATCCCCGAGTCAGACAAGCAAACCGAAATGATAGAAGGAGAACCAGATGCTATTGTTTC
>JABHGY010000101.1:5000-21878 GCA_018671775.1 Fidelibacterota bacterium | reverse complement strand
TTAAAAATCCCATGTTAGGATTGGATGATACACCCGCAGGAATCTTAGTAAGACTTATATCTAAAGTTTGATTATCATTTGCTGTAATAGTCACTGTCTTTTCTGTGGGCTCATAGCCTTTCTTTGTCAATTTTAGCATATGTTTCCCTACGGATAAACTTAGGGTTACCATTCCAGCTTGATTGGTTCCCAAGCGTTCAGCACCTACTTGAATATCTACTTCTGTGGGGAAAGTGATAATGGATAAAATTCCAGGTAGAGGATTCAAATCATATTTTTGAGTGGAATTCTGATTATACTGAACAGTAATACGACTTTCGATCGTTTCATAATCTTGAAGTTCAAGGCGAATCATATAATCTTTGACTAAAAGTTCACTCATATCTAATGGCGTCTCTCCTTTTAGAATTTCGTCTAGATAAACTTTCGCTGCAATCGGACTTGATAAAATAGATAAACTACCTGTCTTTGGAACAAGATATTCAGAAATTACAATTGTTTTTCCCTCTTCAATCATAACTCTTTTTTGAAGGGTTTCATATCCAGGATAAACCAAAACTAAGTTATGAGGACCTGTCTCAATTTTTTCGATCGTTTGTGGCGTTACATTTTTTTCAATTCCATCTAAGAGTATATTCGCGCCAGATGGCATCGTTGATATATCAAGATTGCCGTAAGTCATTTCTGTTACTATTGAAGAAGCGCCTTGCTCTTGATTCCGATTTTGAGATTGTCCACTGCTAGCAATCCTCCTTACAATTTCTCGACTTGCGGTCTCCATACCACTTAATAATTCTCTCATTCCACCACTAATTTGATCGGTTACCTTTTCTGCCACATCTCCTTTTTCAATACTGATAATTTTAATATTGACTTGAAAAAGGTCTCCAAATCCAATGATTTCTCCAAGCATCAAATATTCTGCCCCAACCATTTCTCCAATTTCCACAGCACAAGCTTCATCACATACACCTGAAGATATAAATTCCTGTTCTTTAAGAAGTTCTTCTCGCTGACTTTTTTCAATCACAATAAATCGATTGGATTCAATAAGACTTGTTTCTAATTGTTGATAACACGCTCGTAATACTTTTTGCTGAACATCCTCTCCTTTAAAATCAAGGATACTCACAGCAAGTTTGCCATTTTGAGCAAAAGATAAAGAGATACATAGAATTAGAAATATTTTTTTCACAAAGATTCCAAATGTTTCTTTAATATAATTTCATCGCCATCCACATACCCCGTGTGATAATAGGAAATCATTCCATCTTTATCGATAACCACAACTAAGGGTAGGGATTCTCCTCCATAACTTTCAAAAGTGCGGCCATATTTATCTAAAATAATCTGAAATGGAATTTTCATTTTATCTACATACGATTGAACTTTGTCTTGTTTTTCCTTTAGATCAATAAGGACAAATTCAAAATCATCTTCAGATAACTCTTCGGATAATTGAATCAAATAAGGAAGCTCTTTGGTACAAGGTCCACACCAAGTCGCAAAAAAACTAATAACGATGTGTTTTTTACCCAATAAATCTTTGGTGCGGAAATACGTATGGTCGTTTAAGCGAAATAGCGTTATAGACTTGGCTTTATCTCCTACGTTTATAATTTTAGGCTCAGCAAGCATCAATGCTAAGGGGATAATAAGTAATACAAAGATTTTATTTCTAAATTGTCTCATCATAAAATTCACTTTTCCTATTTATCAGAAAAACTAACTTAAACCAATCTTAAACTCACATAAATATAAAAACTAATTTTGATTTGAGGAACAAATCTTTATAAGGGCAAATTTTCACCAAACAATGGTGTTTATTCTACGGTGACTGACTTAGCCAAATTCCTTGGCATGTCCACATCACAACCCCTCAAAACTGCCAAATGGTAGGCCAATAATTGCAATGGTATCGTGGCTAAAATGGGGAAAGTGCGTGGGTGAGAAACGGAAATTTCAATTACATGGTCAGACAAAGCTTGTAGTTCTGGCGTATTTTTATCTGTCACTGTTATAATTTTCCCTTTTCGGGCTTTTACCTCTTGAATGTTGGATAAAACTTTTTCGTATGTTTTATCATGAGGTGCTAAAAATATCACAGGCATTTTTTCATCAATCAAAGCAATGGGGCCATGTTTCATTTCTGCCGCAGGATATCCTTCTGCATGAATATAAGAGATTTCCTTCAATTTTAGGGCACCCTCAAGTGCAACGGGGAAATTGGTTCCTCGTCCTAAATAAAGACAATTTTCCACATCGACCATTTCTTCTGCAATTTTCCGAATTTCATCCGTGATATTTAGAATTTCTTTGACTCGTCCACCTAAATCATGTAGGGCGTGGGCTAATTTGACACCATCTGCTTTAGAATATCCGTTTTTCCGTCCAAGGTATAAAGCCAGCATATATAAAACAGACACTTGAGCTGTAAATGCTTTTGTCGATGCGACACCAATTTCTGGTCCAGCATGCGTGTAAATTCCACAATCTGTTTCTCGCGAAATTGAACTTCCAACTACATTACAAATTCCCAAAGTTAAGGCACCTTCTTCTTTTGCTTTTGTGATCGCCGCTAAGGTATCAGCCGTTTCACCTGATTGAGAAATGGCAATCACAACCGATTGACTATCAATCACAGGATTTCGATAACGAAATTCAGAAGCATACTCTACATGAACAGGGATTCCAGCAAATTCTTCCAAAATATATTTTCCAATTAGACCCGCATGCCAAGACGTGCCGCAAGCCGTAATATAAAAATGGCGGGCACGTTCAATTCGTAAAAGATAATCCTGAATGCCCCCTAAATGGACACTACCTTCATCCAAGAGAAGTCGCCCACGCATAGTATCCACAATGGTTTTTTCCTGTTCATAAATTTCCTTCAACATATAATGAGGGAAATTCCCCTTTTCAATTTCTTCAATTGAAAAATCGATACGGGAAATTTCTTTTTCTATTTTTTCCCCATGATCTACATGTTTAATTTCATAACCGTCATCACCAATAATCAAACATTCCCCTTCTTCCAAATAGATGACATTTCGAGTATGTTCGACAATCGGTGACGCATCACTAGCGAGAAAATATTCACCTTCTCCCACACCCAAGACTAAAGGAGAACCTAAGCGCGCTGCAATCAATTGATTTGGTTCATCTGAGCACATGACTAAGATTCCGTAAGTCCCAACGACTTGTTTCAAGGCCAAGTTTACCGCATTTTCAAAGGAAATCTTTTCTTCATGGTAAATCATTGAAATGAGTTGAACCAATACTTCTGTATCTGTGTCAGATTGAAACGTAACGCCTTTCTGCGCCAACCATTCTTTCAGAACCGCATAATTTTCAATGATACCATTATGGATTAGCACAAATTTTCCCGTTTGATCTGTATGCGGGTGAGCGTTCAAATCGGATGGTTCTCCGTGAGTGGCCCAACGCGTATGTCCTATTCCTATATTTCCTTGCATAGGAGCGGTTTTGAGAAGTGATTCTAAACTTTTGACTTTTCCTGCTGTTTTAGTGAGCGCAAATGAATCTTCATGCATAATCGCAATTCCAGCTGAATCATATCCACGGTATTCAAGTCGTTTTAGCCCATTTAATAGCAAGGGCACTGCATTTTTATTTCCAAAGTATCCTACAATTCCACACATAATTTTAATGGTCAATTGTCAATGATAAATGATCAATTAACTTCCCTTTCATCTTTTTGTTTATCTTATTTTTATTCATCTTAAATCTAATTTACAATGAAGTAGCTAGCATTATAAATTTTTTCTTGTCGTAATGATAATTTTTGTTAATAATTTAATGATTTCAGTCCCATCTTGATTGATACTTTCATATTCTGATTTTTCTAAATATTGTGTTAACATTAACAATTCAAGCCAGTATAATGTTTCATTTGACTCTTTTTGGGCGATTGCTAATTTATGAATAAAATCAGCCTTACTTTCAGCATGCTCAGATTCTCGAACCAAAGCACCAATTGCTGTACCCGATTTTAATACCTGTTTACTCATAACATATTCATTCTTCACAAAAGATAAATATTGATACAATTTTACAATTCTAACCGCAAAATCTAAACTTTTATCCTTGACTATATTTTCCTTCATTTCAAATTTAATTTATAATTAAACATTTATAATTAAACATTATAATCATTCCCACTCGATTGTCCCTGGCGGTTTGGAAGTGATATCATAAACAACACGATTAATTCCATGAACCGAGTTGACGATTTCACTTGAGATTCTCGCCATCACATGTTCTGGCATTCTATACCAATCTGCCGTCATACCGTCACTGCTGGTTACAGCACGAATGCCCAACAAGTTTTCGTATGTCCGTTGATCTCCCATCACGCCAACCGTTTTGATCGGAATCAAGACAGAAAAAGCTTGCCATATTTCGTGATAAATTCCTTCATCATGGAGAATATCCATATAAATTTGGTCTGCATTTTGCAGGATTGAAATTCGTTTTTCCGTAATTTCACCCAAAATCCGAACCGCCAAACCCGGTCCAGGAAATGGATGGCGATCAATCAAGGAATCGGGTAATCCTAACTCACGCCCTACTTTTCTAACTTCGTCTTTAAATAATTCTCGTAAAGGTTCCACTAATTCAAATTCCATATCATCTGGCAAACCACCTACGTTATGGTGACTTTTTATTACATGAGCTGTTTTTCCGTGACTGATCCCACTTTCGATGACATCTGGGTAAAGCGTGCCTTGAGCCAAAAATTGTAAATCGCCCAATTCAGAAGCAATATCTTCAAATGATCGAATAAACTGATTGCCAATAATTTTTCGCTTTTTTTCTGGTTCAGAAATATCATTTAATTTGCTCAAGAATTTTTCAGATTCGTCATAAAGATGAATATTTACACCCAAGCCATCCTTCAGAGCATGGACACATTGTTCAGCTTCATTTTTTCTCAACAAACCATGATCAATGAGCACTGCTACGGATTTCCCCCCAATGGCTTTATGCAAGAGAGCTGCAACCACAGATGAATCAACGCCACCACTAACACCCACCAAAACATGCCCATCTCCCACTTGTTTTTGAATCTGCTCCACTTGTTCATTGATGAAATTTCCCGCAGTCCAATCTGCTTTACACCCGGCAATGTCAAATAAAAAATTTCTGAGTATGGTTTCTCCTTCAATAGTATGAACCACTTCTGGATGAAATTGAGTTGCAACCCACTTTTTATTTTCATGGGCTAAAGAAGCAACCACGCCATTTTCTGATTCGGCTAAAACAGTCCATTCTTTCGGAATATGCGTCACCCGATCCATGTGACTCATCCACACTTGCGTTCCATCATGAATCGTTTTGAATAAAGAATCGTGATTGTGAACTTTCAATTTTGCAAAGCCATATTCTCCAGATCCTGTTGATTCCACTGTTCCACCACTTTGATGGATGAGTAATTGCAAACCATAACAAATGCCAAGAATAGGATAATCGGAATCCAAGATTGTTGAATCAAATTTTGGCGAAGAATCTCCAAAAACGCTAGATGGTCCACCAGATAAAATAATGGCAGAGGGTTTTCGTTCTTCTATTTCTGAAAGTCTTATATTCGCTGGCAAAATTTCGGAATAAACAGATTGCTCTCTAATTCGCCTTGCGATGAGCTGGGTGTATTGAGAACCAAAATCGAGAATAACAACTCCAGCTTCATGAAATAAATTCATTTTACATTCCAGGTGTTTAATTCATCTAAAAAGGATTCATTGGTCAATTGATAGTGAATAGGCGTTAAACTCACATAATTTTTGCCCAATGCAAAACCATCTAAATCCATTTGATCATCCGTGTTGATAATTTTTCCTGTCATCCAAAAATAAGTTCGTCCACGAGGGTCTTCCCTACTCTCAAGCCAATCTTGAAAAAATTCAGACCCTTGTTTAGTCACTTGAAAGCCCTGAATGTCGCTTGCTTCACAATTGGGAATATTCACGTTGAGCAAAGTGCCATTTGGAAGGCTATTCTTCAAAACCAGTTTTGCTACTTTTTGAGCAATAGGTTTTGATGCAGAAAAATCTCCATCCTTGATCGCATCCAAACTAAACGCAATTGAGTTGAACCCCAACATGGTTCCCAAATTTGCAGCAGACACGGTTCCAGAATAGAGAATATTTGTCCCAACATTCGCACCCATATTGATACCAGAAACCACCAAATCTGGTGGTTGATCTAAAATAGAATGAATAGCAACTTTAACACAATCTCCTGGTGTACCATCTACAGAATAACCTGTGAAACCACCATGTCGCGTGATTTCTTGAATGCGAATCGGATCGGAAATCGTAATGGCGTGCCCCACTGCACTTTTTTCAGTATTGGGGGCAACCACGGTTACATCTCCAATTTCTGACATGGCCTCCCACAAAGCAAAAATACCAGGTGCATGAATGCCATCATCATTTGTAATTAATATGCGTGGTTTTGTCATTTTGCAAGTATTCCAATTAAGCGTGATAATTTATCTTTCATTTCAGAGCGAGGAACAATGTGATCAATGAATCCTTTTTCAAGCAAAAATTCTGATCGTTGAAACCCTTTGGGCAAATCTTGACCAATGGTTTGTTTGATGACTCTCGGTCCAGCAAAACCTATAAGCGCGCCAGGTTCAGCTAAAATGACATCACCCAACATGCCAAAACTTGCGGTTACTCCGCCCGTGGTCGGGTCGGTTAAAATAGGAATATATAATCCACCATTTTGTGCAAACTTCGCCAAATGTGCACTGGTTTTTGCCAATTGCATTAGAGAAATTGCTCCCTCTTGCATGCGAGCACCGCCAGAAGCACAAACCAAAACAAAAGGAATATTTTCTTCATCCGCTTTTTTAATAGCACGAGAAACAGCTTCTCCTACAACCGAGCCCATACTTCCACCAATAAATTTGAAATTCATCATGCCCAATACTAAAGGCAATCCATTGATTTTTCCTTGATAGACACGAATGGCTTCCGTTTCGCCTGTTTTACCTTTCGCATCCATCAACTGTTTTTCATATTTTTTTCCCGTTTTAAACTTGAGAAAATCTTTTGATTTCAAATCAGTAAATAACCGTTCGCCACTACCGTCATCTAAAAGTAAATCATGATAAAGTTGAGGCGAAACGCGAAAATGATGATCGCAATGGTGGCAAACCATTTGATTTTTTTCTAATTCAGGGCGATATACAATTTCAGAACATGTGGGACATTTTTCCCATAAACCATCTGGAATGGACTTTTTTTCCAATTGGTTTATTTTTTGATCTTTTCTTCTAAACCAGGACATTTGATTCTCTTTTAATTTTTTTCATAACAATGGCATCTTCTCCATTTGAGTAATACTTTTCTCGAATCCCAATTTCTTCGAAGCCATATCCTAAATATAGTTTTATCGCAGGGTAATTTGTCCGTTTTACTTCTAAAAAAACAGAAGAATCCGAATCAATTTTATCTAAATAATAATCCAACATAATGGAGCCCAAGCCACACATTTGCTTCGATTTTTTGATCGCAAAATTTACAATTTCATTTTCATTCAATATATGATAACTCATTAAATAACCAAGTATTTCGTTTCCCTTTTCCAATACGTAACAAGCATTTATTTTGCTTTGAACCATTGCTTCCTCAATTTGTATTTTTGGCCATGGATTGCTCGGAAAAGCCTCTTGTTCAATTTGATATATTGAGGAAAAATCAGATGCTAATGCTTGTCTGAAAATCATTTGGCTTTTCCAAAATTGAATGAAGAAATATAATCAGGAACGAGCATTTTTGGATCTTTTATATGCCATGCTTCAAAATTGGTTTCGGCTAAAAGTGCAACATGTTTTGACGATACTTGAATTTCTAGTATTTCATTTTTCTCTGATAATAAAGAATGACAGCCGCAATGAAATAATCTTGTATCTGGTGAATATTGTTTTATCGCTTGAGACCATTCGTCCATTTTTGCTTCAAATTTTGGTAGAGTCGTATTCCCACCATGCTCAAATGATTGATGGTAAACCTTATCTCCATGAGAATAAAATAAAACACCGTGGAAACCATTTTCGCCTGTCGCCTGGCTTAAAGTAGCAAGTGTTGGAACGGGAATCAGAGGCAAACCATGAGAAAAAGCTAATCCTTTCGCAAAGCTCAATCCCACTCGCAAACCGGTAAAAGAACCAGGCCCAATTGAAATGGCGATGCCATCTAATTCAGATAAAATAAATCTCGTTTTTTCTTTGAGTCTCAAATAATAATCGGGCAAAACTTCAGCATGTTTTCTTTTGGCTTCCCGCTCAATACTCGCGATATTTTTTCCATCCTCTCTATACGTCAAACCACAAATTGATGCGGAGGTTTCAATCGCTAATATTTTCATAATTTAAAAGCGATTCCTTGAATCTCAGCATCTCTTTTATTTGCATTTTCTGGATCTCGCTTTAACGTAATGCGTATGAGATTTTTCGGCAATAAAGGTTCGATTTTGTCAGCCCATTCAATCAGCGTTACACCATCTTCAGGATGTAAATATTCATCACCACCAATTGCGATAAAATCAGCAGGTTTATCTAATCGATAACAATCAATATGATACAATTTATGTGGATTTCCTTCATACTCCCCCACTAATTTGAAAGTTGGCGAGCCTACGTGTTCCTGGATTTGGAGACCGATTGCAAAGCCTTGCGCGAAGGTCGTTTTACCTGCACCGAGATTCCCATAAAGAGCGATCACACTTCCACTGGGAAGTTTCTGTCCTATTTTTTCACCAAAGGCTTTGGTCTCATCAACCGAAGATAAAGCAAGATTTTCTTGTGTCATTTTCCGACCAGAGTCGCCACGGGAACCAAAATTTCTTCCATGGAAATACCACCATGCTGAAAGCTGTTTCCATACATTGATTGGTACTTATGTACTTGATTTGGATAGACAAAATACACATCATCTTTTGCCATAATGTAACTGGGCTGTTGTCCAAATGCTGGCAATCGATATTCCGCTGGATTTTTAACAATGAGTGCATTGCGAGATTTGGTATTGAGGTTTCGTCCAAATTTATATCTAACACCCGATGATGCATCTTTATCTGCCGCCACCATCACGTCTTTTTGAACACGAATACTACCATGATCACTTGTAATAATGACTTTAAAATCGCTTTCTGATAAGACTTTCAAAACTTGGAATAACCATGAGTTTCCAAACCAAGATTTTACGGCTATGCGATAACCTGCTTCATCTGGTACCATTTCTTTTAAGACATTGGATTGAGAACTTTTATGCGCCAAAATATCCACGAAATTGACAACAATGGCTAAAATATCTTGTTTTAAATAATCTTGAATGCGATTCTTAAATTTATTGCCTTCTTCCACTGCCCAAATTTTATGATAATGGAATGATTTGTGTCCAAATCCCGTTCTTTTTAATAAATCAGCGAAAAATTCTTTTTCTAATTGATTTAAACTGGGGGCATGTTCTTCCATCATTTTTCCCTGTTCTGGATATTTTTTTACCATTTCATCTGGATACATACCACAAAAGAGCGCATTGCGCGAGTAAGGTGTTGCCGTTGGCAAAAGAGAAACTTGATAATCCATCTTAACATTGAAGTATTTTTGAATATCCGGCATCAAAGCCATCAACTGATCATGACGCAAACAATCAACCACAATGAAGCATGTTTTTTGGTCTTTCTCAAGTTCTGGTTTAATAAAGGAATCATAAAATTGAGGCGACAAAACAGGTTTATTTTCACCTGCCAACCATCTCGTATAATTATTTTCAATAAAATGGATAAATTCTCGATTACAGGATTGAAATTGTTCTTTCAATATATCGCCCAGCCCTGTATCTCGATGTTCGTCAAATCGTAATTGCCATTGCACCAATTCATGGTATAAATCCCACCACTCATCTATAGTTAAATCATTTTGAATGCGTTGACTGATATCTTGAAAAACTTTCAAATAATCAGATGTGGCTTTTGCTTCACGTAATTTTGATTTTTCTAATACTTGTTTGCAAGCCATTAAAATTTGGCTTGGATTGACTGGCTTAATCAATAATTGAGAAATATAATCGGAGATTGCTGCATCCATTAACCATTCGTCTTCACTTTTGGTAATCATGATTGTAGGAATGTCCGCATGAATCGCTTTGATCCGTTTTAAGGTTTCCAGCCCATCTATACCTGGCATGGTTTGGTCTAAAAGAATTAAATCAAAAGCGGATGATTCAACCAAAGAAACCGCATCGCCTCCATTTGTTGCAGTACTGATGGTATATCCCTTTTCTTCTAAAAAAAGGATGTGTGGTTTTAGATGATCAATTTCATCGTCCACCCAAAGGATATTTGCTCGAGATTTTTCCATGATTTTATAGTGTAAAAACTACAAACAATTTCAATAGTTCCGATAAAGAAAATGGGGAGTAAAACATCGAGACTCTTTTCCTTGATTATTCACCACGGAACACACGAAATACACTAAATGACCTTATATTTTGATTTAGACAAAAGTTTATTTTCGCTGAACTATGAAAAAAAATGATGAATTATTTTTATCATTTTTCCCTTCTTTCCCGAGAATAAATTTTTTCGTGTTTTTAGTGGGCTAGTGAATTAGTCAGGTTTTGTAATTTTATTTTGACGTCATGGTATAAACACCATCCCAATCTTCTGCAGGTGGGTTTGCTTTAAAGGCTTCGCATCGTTCGATAAAGACACGAGATGGTGTTGTATTTCGACCTGCGAAATGGCTTTCTAATGCCTCCGATTCTTGAAAACAAGCAATAGCTTCATCCCATTTTTTCTCTAGATAAAGCTTCATAGCTTCATCAAATTTTTCGATTAACTGTGAAATATTTTTATCTACATTCAATTTTTCTGCCATCAATTCATAAACTTTCACCGGCACTTTTTTTCCTTTGACTTGCACATAATCAATAAAACGATAGGAAAAATCGTCCTGCGTAGCATTATAAATATTTTCACCAACAAAATTATAAAGTCCATATTGTTTTGCTGAAGATTCGAGGCGTGCGGCAAGGTTCACCGTATCTCCCATCATGGTATAATTCATTCTCATTTTAGAACCCATATTCCCTGTTACCATTTTCCCTGCATTTAAACCAATACGATGCTGCATTTCATAAACAATGTCGGGCCAATCACCCTCTGATTTCCATTTTTCTTTCAGCACTTCCAATCGTTCTTGCATTTTTAAAGCAGCTGAACATGCTTTTTTCTCATGATCTTCAACAGGCATTGGCGCACCGTAAAAAGCAACAATTGCATCACCAATATATTTATCGAGCGTCCCCTGGCTTTCCAATAAAACATCGGTCATAGCTGTAAGGTATTCGTTCATCAAGTGAACCATTTTTTCTGGCTCAAGTTTTTCTGAAAAAGATGAGAAACTTTGAATATCTGAGAAAAAGGCTGTATGCCAATCTTCCACGCCACCTAATTGGGGTGCGGTTTTCTGTTCATACATTTGATCAATTAAGTCTGGAGAAATATAGGCACCAAAAGTTGATTTTAAGAATTTTTTATCTTTTTGTTCATGAAAAAACTGATAAATCATATTACTGGAATAGGTTAAAAATATCACTGAAATGGGCGCAATAATTGGCATCACATAACTTTCTCCAATCTCTGGTAATGTTGACATTTCTGAAAAGAATGATTTTGGTAAATATAAAATATCATCCATAAATAAGCCCATGGCAATACTATAATAAATCAACCCTTCACTTAAGGCAAAAATACCAGCCAAAAGAGGTTTCTCCCTAAAAAAGATTAAGATAAAATAAACAAGTATGGATAGAGAGAAAATTAAGACCAGGTTAGCTGTTGGATAGGTAAATCCACCATTATATAATCGTGTTAATTGTCCACCAAATACAGATAAATAGTTTTGGTGTAAAAGGGTTTGAATCGCATTGGCATGCGTTTCCATTCCAGGCGTGAGTTGACTCAAATTCATATAATTATAAAATGGCGTAGATTTCACATCGTGAAGCACCTCAATTGCCACGCCAACGATGACAATTTTATTGTAGAATGGAGATTTTGTAATATCATAAGTATCACCAAATCCAAATGATATGGCCATCGCTTCTCGCTCAATAGGATCTTCAATTGCTTGAATCCAATCAGGAACTGTCCCAGGCAAAAACTGATCCATCCAATCCAAATCTTCATCTCTTAAGTCATAATCTTGTGTATCTATAATCTGCGATAAAGAATATCTTTGAAAAGTTCCCCATGGAGGCAAATTTGCTTTTCCTGGCATTTTATAACCAGAAGGCGGGCCATAATAATTAACCAAAAAATTATTGGTCGGTCCGTTGGAATTGATTTGATATTCTCCGTAATTCCAGCTTAAGGATTCATAATCAAAACTAGGAATAGTTGAATCCGGTATGCCACTGAATGCTTTTACACATTTCATTGCCAAAGATAAATAAGCTTTTCCTGGCTCATGATCCATGTATCCTGTAATACTATATTCTCTAGAGAAACCATCGATATCCATCATATCATTGATTAAACCCGTTTCAGGATTTGCGTCCATAATTTCTTTGACAGGATAAGCGATATATTGGGGAGGAATACGTGTCGGCTCACGCACCATTTTTACATCCATGACAATTTCTGTTCCATTCGCTTGTGCCTTTTTTATCGCATCACCCAAGAGTAAATCACCATGAACTGGAATTGGAATGTCGGATACTTGTTCATCCAAGAATAGTTTATAATCCCGGAGATATTCTGAGCGCGTATCAGGGGAGTCAAACTGAATATCAAATGCGATGACTTTCGCGCCAGCACGAGACAAATTGTCCACAATTTTTGCCCATACTTCACCACGAGGATACGGCCATTTTGAAGGTATAAGCCGCCACGCTTCATCATCAACTTCAATCAGAACTACATCTGTACCATTTTGAATAAAAGTTGAATCACTGGCTCTCCAACCCGTTAATGGTCCACGAACGGAATGGAATCGGTAATCATAAGTTTTGAGTTCCACAAAATCAAATACTCCAGCCCAATGTAAAAGAATAATTAAAATCATTGATCCCAATGTTAACCCGAGAGAAATCCCGTGCTTTTTAATGGCTGCTATCAAGTGATTTATCAAAATTTGTATCCTAAAGTTAGAAGCACACTCGATGTATTAACAGATAATGATTCTCCAAATTCATCAATTGAGCCATCCGAATCATTATCCAACCCATCCGTTTTATAAAATGCACTATGATTTAGTCTTATATTGCTAGAAAAATTTAGGGATAAATTCTTAATAATAGACCAATTTAATCCTAAGGATCCACCATAAAGATTTATCATATCATCTGTACCTTGGCTTGATAGAGCATTCACACCTGAAGAAATTAGAACTTTATTATTGAGTATATTATACTGAGCACTTAAACCTAATGCCCTCCATTTCATTTCTCTAACCGTTATGGCATTATATTCGTCGCGTATTGGAATATATAAAGTCGTCTGATTAAATGAAAAATTTGATTTCAATGGAAAAGAAAAACGAGATGAAATATTAGCACTCATAGTTGTAGAATTAGTCTTAGAAAAGAAATATTCAGGATCACGCACGGACAATAATATATCAGAATATTGTATTTTATTAAAACTCACAGAAATATTATTCAGCGTTTTTCCAAACGTTGCAGGAATATTGACCGACATCAATGTATTTAAAGATCGGGTTTTTTCCCGGAGATCGGACACGAAATTATCATCAGCATCTACGCTTACAGAATCAACACCATTGTTCTTCTTTGAAGATTGAATGTTCACAACGATTGAGGGTGCCCCAGGGCCAGGAACAAGCGTAAAATTCATTGAATATTTTGATATTTTTAATGGATCAATAGCCGTTGCAGATATTTTATTATCTTTATATTGATACGCGAATAATGCTGATAATTTCCTATCTAAAAGAGATAAGCGATTATTGATTGTAAATTCTCGTAGATTGGGTGTAAGATATGGATTCCCTAAGGTTTTATACTGTGCACCGATTTGACGATATTCAATGAGAAGATTATTAATGGAATAATGACCCTTCAATCGTAAATAAAATGCAGATGAGGGCATATTAATGAATGCGGCTAATTTATTTGTCTCCATCGCTCCAATATCAATGGGAATTAAAGGAATCATATTGATATTAATTATAAATAAATCTTTATAATCAGATGGGTTTGGAATCAAACTGGTATCAATCGGGGAGAAAGAACTTTCTTTTTTATTGCCGTCCTCATCATACATTTGCCCAATGAATCCATCTAAAGAATCATCTAAAATTGTATCCATTTGCACCAATGTCATTTCTCCATCCCAAATATTCGTATTAAACAAACTGATATTCCACCCTGACTGAAAAAGAAGTTTGCGATTATCCATGGCTGATTCAATATCAAACCCCATCACAAGATTATCTTCTGGTGAACGACCTTCCCAATTATTGTTTTGAAAAATAAGCGTATCATTCTGATTCATGATTTGTGAATAAAAATCTCCATAAGTATAGTCGCCTGCATCTAAACCATAGCCAAGGGAATCCACAGAAAATTTGACTTCATCAGGCAAATATTGGGATACTTTATATTTATCATCTTTTACCTTCATGGCATGAAATGCTGCTTTAAATTTGTTGAAAATAGAAAATGATAATTTACCTGCATAAATTTTTCTCGGAAATGTGTAGCCAGTTCGACTAAGGTAATATTTTGTAAAATCTGTACTATCATTCACTGTGTTCTCACTTAGTAAAGTGTACCCACCATTTGTATAATTCTGGTATTGGACGGTCTCATTCAAATTTCCTGTTACTGTTTGAAGTCTAAAATAAGGAAGATGAATATCAATTGATTGCCCTCTTACTCGTTTCCCTTCTATTATATAAGGCGAAAGAGCTGGATATACATCGCCTAATTCTATTTTTAAATAGTCAGTAATAAATAAACTTGTCGTTGTTCGATTTAAGGGCTGCATAAATTCAGATTCTCTCGATGTTGTTCTAAAATTTAGTCGAGCTTTAATCCAACTCATTTCTCCAGATATTTTTCCATTTAATTCAGCCTCACTCAGGGATATACTAGAAGCTGAACTTTGAGATATCACTGAATTTATATTTCCGCGATACATAAATTGCTCAATAATATTTGATGTAGATTTTGTAACCGTGAATGACCATTCAATCGGCTCAATTTCTAAACCGTATGACGTCATAAATTTTAATTGAATCGTATGAAGCCCTACCGATAAATCCTCTGGCGTTAATGATAATATATTTTGCTCATAAAGAGCCCTTTCAGTATAATCTTGTTCATCAATGAAAATTGCAAAATGTGTTGTATCTATATTTGGATTGTTAAAGGTTGATACTGCAATCACGACATCCGTTGGCCTTACGAAAGAACCTTCCTCTGGAGAAAGAATCATGACATCTGAACTTTGAATGAAACTGTTTTTTTGTTTAGTACTTCCTGATTGAATTTTGATTGGCTTTTCAGTCACGGAAATTGAAAGCGGATTTTCAAATGGATGTTCACCAAATGGGACGGATACTTTTGCATTCATTGGCATATCCAAAATCATCACATATTCAATTCCAGGTGAAATGATTCTGTATCCTGGAATAGTTGCGCTCCAATGAGACCCTTGTTGTATCATGCTAATTTCTTGATAATTAAAAGCACCAATGATTCGAAAAAAGAGTGTTCCTTGAACCGCAGGTGTATCTTGAAGGATTAGAACGGATAGTTCAATACTTTCTCCTTCTTTTATAGAAGAGGGTATTTTATGTAAATAATTCTCAGTGGCTTGAGCGTTTAACGAAGATACAAATGAAAAAAGAAGTAAAAACGCAGTGCTATGACGGAACATCAATAATAAGTGAAAAACCTATGGAATTAAAACAGTCTATTGATATTTAATCAACAATGACTTTTGTTCGCCATTTGGTCCTTCAAAATATATACGAATTTGCGATTCGCCAGATTCATTTCCATCAGGGTCATCTGGAATATTTGTCGGGTTGGTTTCGGTCATATTGACTTGACCATCAGGTGTTGATACACCTGTATTTCCTTCTGTTACATCAACATTTAATCCCGTCTCAATATTTAATAGATTTACAATACCTTCCAGTCCCATGACTTCATCGCCATTTGACGGATCAGAAACTAACCAAAAATCTGTTCCTTTTACAGACGCAACAGATGTGGCAGTTTGAATGATAAAATCACCTTTACGTTGTTTGGAAACCATCGCTCTCACGGTTCCACCATCTAAATCAATTTTTTTAGCGATACTCACGGCCGATCTTTTTCCTGTAATCACTAATTCGGATTTTTCTTTTATTTTAAGCGTCGTCTTATCATCAATAAAAATAATGGCAGCAAACCCTAAACTTCCTGTTCGTATTCTATCACCATCGCCTAAAAGGGTGCCTGGTTTCAAATCTTTGTAATTTTGGCTACTCTTTTGCTGAAGCTCTACTTTTCCTTTTATTTTTGTGGTAACTGCAATTTTACCAGCTAAAACACTCGTATTAACTACAGTTATAAGTAGTAATAAATAAATAAATTTAATTAGATAACGCATTATTCCTCCACCTCAATACTAATGATTTCAAAATCATTATTCATAATTTGATTTAATACATAATTAAGACTCGATGCATCTACTGCAATATTATTGATTTCCAACTGACCCGATGGCAAGTAGGCATCTAATGAAGAGCCAGAGGAAAATAATGCATTGAATTGCCCTTCACCTAGGGTTTGTTGTAATGCAATCATTAAAGGATTTGTGATA